>NZ_JBDNXE010000046.1:0-32079 GCF_047721585.1 Gluconacetobacter sp. | reverse complement strand
ACGACCTGCGCCTGCCCCAGCCGGTCCACCTGCACGACCCACGGCGTGATGGTGCCGCGCGCGGACTGCCAGACCAGCCCGCCCCCGAGACCGGCGGACAGGAACAGGGAGCCAAAGGCCATGAGACGCCAGTTGCGGGCTTGCACGCGGGCCGAGCCGATGCGCTCATCCCAGATCTGCGCTGCCTTCTGGTATGGGGTGACGGGCTCGGGCGTGGTCCCGTAGCGTGTTGTGGAGCGACGGAACATCATTCTTTCTCCGAGAGATCGATGGACGTGGACCCGCCCCCGCCATCGGCGGAGCGGATGATATGGGCGGCCTCGGCGGCATGGGTGGCGGCGTTGCGGCGCTTCATGTTCCGCGCCCAGCGGGGCGGCTTGCCGTCGGAGCCGTCGCCGCTATCGGGGTCGCCTCCCGAGGGGCCGCCACCAGGGTTACCGCTACCGGCAGGCCCGGTACCGGGATCACCTCCGCCGCCGGACGGGCCTGAAGACCCACCGTCACCCGATGGCCTATCGCCTTCTCCGGCGCCGCCCATCGCACCGGCGGCCCAGCGTCCGCCAGCAGAGTAGCTTTCCTTCAACGAGGATGTTGCCGCGCCGACCTTGCTCTTCACGGCGTTCATCGCAGCACCCCCAGCGGCGCGACCGACATTGCCAGCCGCCGATGCCATGCCCGCCGCACCAGTCTGTCCGGCCGCCCCCATGGAGTAGGCTGTCGTGGCGGCACCTGCGACGGCAGCCCCTCCGCGCGCTGCCGCTGCCGTCGCACCGAGGGCCGCCGCTCCGCCAGACGCCACGGCGGCGGGCGCGGCAACAGCCGCAGCCCCCATCGCGCCCACCGCCATCGCGGTTCCCGCTGCTGCCCCGGCACCAAGCTGCGGGGCACCGGAAATCAGCCCATTGGCGAGCGAGCCGCCGAAAATGGCGAGACCCACGATGCAGAGTGACGCCAGCACGACGGACAGCGCCTGGCCGATGGTGGGCGCACTATCACCGTAGGACGTCGTGAACTGCCTGAAGAGCACGGAAGCTATGGCGGAAATAACCGCCAGCACCATGATCTTCACGCCGGACGACACGACATTGCCCAGTACCTTCTCGGCGAGGAACGCCGTGCGGTTGAACAGGGCAAACGGGATCAGCACGAAGCCCGCGAGTGAGGTCAGCTTGAACTCGACGATCGCCACGAAGAGCTGCACCGCGAGGATGAAGAAGGCCGCCAGCACGATGAACCAGCACAGGAGCAGGACGAGGATCTGCACGATGCTGGCCAGCGCACCGAAGGAAAACGCCAGTTTACTCGCCGCATCCAGCAGCGGCTGCGCGGCATCGAGCCCGGTCGCCGCCAGTCGGCCGGGATGCATGAAATCCCCAAGCGCCAGCGTGCCGCCCCCGGCTTTGAGCCCGAGGGCCGCGAAACTGTTGAAAACGATCCCCGACAGGCCGCTGAAATGGTCAATGACGAAGGCAAAGAAGCCGATATACAGCGTCCTCTTCACCAGACGCTGGATGATGTCCTCATCGGCGGCCCAAGCCCAGAACAGGCCGGCCAGCACGATGTCCAGCACCGAGAGCGAGCCGGCCAGCGACACCACACTTCCCTTCACCAGACCGAAACCGCTGTCGATCGTAGTCTCGAAGGTATTCAGGAAACCGTCGATGATGCCGACATTGTCGCTCGCCATTGCTCAATATCCAGAACTTGGGATGGCGACGGCCTGGGGAACATAGGCGTCATACTGCGAAAAATGCTGATATTGGGCTTCCGCCCCTGCCTCGTTCGCCGCCTGTCGCGCCCGTTCGAGGTCCGCAGCCCGGCCATTAGCCGCGAGTTCGGCCTGGATGTCGGAAAGCTGGCGAGACTGAAGCGCGAGAAGCTGGTTTCCCGCCTGTGCGGCCTGTAGCGCCCCGGCCGAACTCTGGCTCGCCGAGACCAGTTGCGTCATGGCCGAGCTGTCGCTCGGGATGTTTCCTACCACCCGCGCCTGAAGCTTCAGGGCGTCCTCGAACCCACCCACAGAATTCTGCCAGCGTGTCTGTGCCTGGCTGAACAGGGCACCGTCGGACATGCCAGAGGACACGGACGTGTACGCCTGCTGGTACTGCTGCTCGACGGACTGGACGCTGTAGGCAATATTCTGCGCCTGCGCGAGCAACGCTGTGGTTTGGGAAATCGTCGATTGCAGCGTCGACAGTGTCGAAAGTGGTAGGCTCGCCAGATTGCGACCTTGGTTGACCAGCATCTGCGCCTGATTGGCCAGTGACGTGATCTGGTTGTCGATCTGCTGGAGCGTGCGGGCCGCGATCAGCACGTTCTGGACGTGGTTGGCGCCGTCATAGACCGCCCATTGGGCATGGGCTGACACGACTGGCATGACAAAAGCCAGAGCAGCGCCGAAGACCACGGCACATCCGGGGCGGAAATCTTTTGCCCGAATACGGAAAGGTTCTTCCGTCATGGCATCGCTCCTTCCCGAAGAAGATCGGCCGCCCACATGACGCCACGCGCCTCGAACCAGGCTGGGAGAAAGCCGGCCCGCCCATGTTCCACCAGCATCGCGTCGATCAGCCGGTGGTCGTCCTTGCCGGAGGCGGCGCACAGGGCGAGTGCCACCGGCCCGAGCCCCAGTTCGAAGAGGCGATTTCCCCGCTGGGTCTGGCAGTAATATTCCCGCTTCGACGCCGCGCGGGCGATAATGGCGATCTGTCGGTCGTTCAGCCCAAAATCGCGGTAGATGGCCGCGATCTGCGGCTCAATGGCCCGTTCATTGGGCAGGAAGATCCGCGTCGGGCAACTTTCCACCACAGCCGGGGCAATGCGGGAATTGGCGATGTCCGACAGGGACTGGGTGGCGAAAATCACCGACGCATTCTTCTTGCGCAGGGTTTTCAGCCACTCCCGAAGCTGGCCAGCAAAGTCCCCGTCATCCAGAACCAGCCAGCCCTCATCAATGACCAGCAGGGTCGGACGGCCATCCAGCCGTCCTTCGATCCGATGAAACAGGTAGGACAACACGGACGATGCCGCCCCGGACCCGATCAGCCCTTCCGTTTCAAACACCACGACATCGGCGTCACCCAGCCGCTCGGTGTCCGCATCCAGCAGGCGGCCATAGGGACCACCCAGGCAATATGCCGCCATTGCCTGCTTCAGGGCGTTGGACTGGAGAAGTGCTACCATACCTGACAGGGTCCGCTCCTGAACGGGCGACGACGCCAGGGAGTTCAGCGCCGACCAGAGGTGAGACTTCACCTCGGGGGTCAGCGTTACCCCTTCACCGACAAGGATCTGCCCCAGCCATTCCGTGGCCCATTTGCGCTCGTCGGGATCGTCAATCCTTGCCAGCGGCTGAAGGGAGACGGCGGAATGCCCATCGCCCTCGTCCGTCAGCCCGCCTCCAAGATCGTGCCAGTCCCCGTCCATCGCCATCGTCGCCGCACGCATGGACCCGCCGAAATCGAAGGCGAAAATCTGCGATCCCGCATAACGCCGAAACTGGAGCGCCATCAGCGCCAGCAGCACGGATTTGCCCGCCCCTGTTGGTCCTGCGATCAGCGTGTGGCCAACATCGCCGACATGAAGGCTGAACCGGAATGGTGTGGCGCCCGCCGTCCTGCCGTAGAACAGCGGTGCTGCCTTGAAATGCCCGTCCTGCTCCGGCCCTGCCCAGACGGCCGACAGCGGAATCATATGCGCCAGATTCAGCGTCGAGACCGGGGGCTGACGAACATTGGCGTAGACATGGCCGGGCAGCGAACCCAGCCATGCCTCCACCGCGTTGAGGCTTTCCGTCATGCAGGTGAAATCGCGGCCCTGGATGATCTTCTCAACCAGCCGAAGCTTTTCGGCCGCGATGGAGGCGGAACCGTCCCAGACCGTGATGGTCGCGGTAAGATACGCCTGTCCGACATCGTCGGCACCGAGGGACTGCAAGGCCAAGTCAGCATCGGCAGCCTTATTGGCAGCGTCGTTGTCCACGAGAACGGATGCCTCGTTGGTCATCACCTCCCGGACAATGGCTGCGATGCTCTTACGCTTTGCAAACCACTGCCGGCGGATCTTCGTCAGCACCTTGGTGGCGTCGGTCTTGTCGAGCAGGATGGCACGGGTTGACCAGCGATAGGGCATCGCCAGCCGGTTCAGGTCATCCAGGATTCCGGGAAAGGTCCGCGACGGGAAACCGGTGATCGTCAGCGTTTTCAGGAAGGCATCGCCGAGTTTCGGCTCCAACCCGCCCGAAAGCGGCTGATCGACCAGCAGCGCGTCAAGATGCATCGGGATTTCCGGCACCCGGACACGCTGGTTCCGCGTCGAAATGGTCGAATGTAAATAGGTCAGCGTTTCACCGTCATTGAGCCAGGTGGCCTCGGGCATGAAACCGTCCAGCAACGCCAGCATCCGGTCGGAGCGATCCACGAACGCATGGAGTATGCCGTGTGGGTCCGGCCCTTCGCGCTCCCTGCCCTCGAACAGGAACCGGGCAGCCCGGTCGGACGATTCCGCCGGTGGCAGCCAGACCAGGGTCAGGAAATACCGGCTCTCGAAATGCGCGCCCTCATCCTCGAACTGCTCACGCCGTTCCAGATCGACCATGTGCGAGGCGGCATCCGGGAAATCGCTCTCGGGATAGAGTGTGGCCGGGACGCGCTGCGCCTCGACGAACACCGCCCATCCGGAGCCCAGACGGCGGAGATTACTGTTGAGCCGTGCGGTGACACCGACCAGTTCGGCAGGCGTGGCGCTATCCATATCGGGACCACGGATGCGCGCCGTGCGCTGGAAGCTGCCGTCCTTGTTCAGGACGACGCCTTTCTCCACGAGCGCGGCCCATGGGAGAAAATCCGACAGGAGGGCGGCGCGATTGCGATATTCGCCAAGGGACATCATCGCCCTGCCCTCCCTACGCCCGCAGCCAGGCGGGGTAACGGAGATGTCGCCGCCCGACCTCGATGAACAGCGGATCACGCTTCGCCCCCCAGACCGCGAGCCCGTGGCCCACGATCCAGAATGCGGCTCCGATCAGCCAGAGCCGCAGGCCCAGCGCGATCGCGGCGGCCAGCGTGCCATTGGCGATGGCGACGGCACGGGGCGCACCACCCAGCAGGATGGGATCGGTCAGCGAGCGATGCACCGGGACATGGAACCCCGGCAACGCGTCATCGTCATATCCCGCCATCAGATCAGTGCTCCGCCGGAGAACGAGAAGAACGACAGGAAGAACGAGCTGGCGGCGAAAGCGATGGACAGGCCGAAGACGATCTGGATCAGGCGGCGGAACCCACCCGATGTTTCCCCGAACGCCAGGGTCAGACCCGTGACCGTGATGATGATCACCGAGATGATCTTGGCGACCGGTCCCTGCACGGATTCCAGAATCTGGTTGAGCGGCTCCTCCCACGGCATGTCGGAGCCCGACGCCAGGGCCGAGGAGCACCATGCGATGGACAGCAGCAGCATGGTGGAGAGGACAGGCGCGTGCCGACGCACACGGAACAGCGTGAGGTTCATTTCTAATCTCCATCGGTATCGATTGAATGAATGCGATAGGCACCAGTGCCGGGATCAATCCCGTCCACGGTGGCGAGTTCGGACAGGCGACGGGCCGTCCCGCGTCCAGACAGGACAGCGATCACGTCAATGGTTTCCGCGATCATGGCGCGTGGCACCGTGACCACCGCTTCCTGGATCAGTTGTTCCAGACGATACAGGGCAGCCAGCACCGATCCGGCGTGCAGCGTGCCGATACCGCCCGGATGGCCAGTACCCCATGCCTTGACCAGATCAAGGGCCTCGGCCCCACGTACCTCACCGATGGGGATACGGTCGGGACGCAGGCGGAGACCGGACCGGACGAGATCCGACAGGGTGATGACGCCCTCACGGGTGCGCAGGGCGATGAGATTGGGCGCCGTGCATTGCAGTTCGCGCGTGTCCTCGATCAGCACGATGCGATCGCCGGTTTTCGCAACCTCGGCCAGGAGGGCATTGACCAGCGTGGTCTTGCCCGTCGATGTGCCGCCCGCGACCAGAATGTTCCTCCGTTCCGTGACAGCGCGGCGCAGGAATGCCGCCTCGTCCGTTGTCATGATCGCGGCCTCGACATAGTCGTCGAGGGTGAACACGGCGACAGCGGGCTTGCGGATCGCGAAACTTGGGGCGGTCACAACGGGCGGCAGCAATCCCTCAAACCGTTCGCCAGTCGGCAATTCCGCCGATACGCGCGGGGCTGCCTCATGCACCTCCGCCCCGACATGGTGTGCGACCAGGCGGACGATGCGCTCGGCATCGGCTGGTGCAATCACATCACCCGTATCAGCCAGCCCCTCAGACAGACGGTCGACCCACAGCCGCCCATCGGGGTTGAGCATCAGCTCGACCACAGCCGCATCGGCAAGGTGCCCGGCGATCGCAGGCCCCATCGCCGTACGCAGCATGGAAATGCTCCGTACCCTTGCCCCTTGGTTGATGGCGGAAACCGACATGATCTTCCCCGGTATAAGCCGAGCGCGATGGGCGCACGGCGACGGGGATCATTAGGAAAGGCAGGAAACGGGGCGGTTCAACAAGAATTCAGGCGTCGTAGAAACGCAGCGAGACGGAGGGCAAAAATACTTGCGGGGTGCGAAAATTACGACTCCGGATCATCCTGTGCGGCGGGGTCCGAAACGTCCTCCGGAATTTCCTGCTGGAGTCGTGGTCCCTGAGCCAGCCTGCGGCCGAGGGCCGCGACGAAATTATCGTAGCGCGCTCCGGCTTGTGCCCGCGCTGCCTTGGCGGCCGGTTCGGGAAGTGGCGGGGTCGTGGTCAGCCAAAAGCGGATGAACAGCGCCAGGGTCTCCACCGTGATGCCAATATCACGCTCCAGCCGCGCGAGGCGCCGGTCCTGCCGGTCGAGACGCTTCGATGTGGCAGCCTCGCGGCGCTCCTCGCCATCGGGCGAAAGGAAGGAGGCGACAGCGGCCTCGACGATCAGCGACATCGGCTGCGCGCGTCGCGCGGCATAGGCGGACAGAGTCTTCATCACCTCGGGATCGAGATAGACGGAGATCTGGGCCTTCTTTTTCGGCATTGCCATTGCGGCCTCACAACTCAAGCTCATCGCCACGGTCGAGCGACGCCTGCCGGGCGACACCGCGCATGAGATCATTCATCCGGTTGTTGCGGGGCGCGATGTCGTCGAATTCATCGACCGGATCGGGCGTGAACTCGTTCTCCATCGGCTCCTTTTTCTCGACAGTGCCTTCGTCCAGTTCGGGCTGATGGCGCCGGGCGGACTGCTTCGGGTCTTCTTCCTCGTCCTCCACTGTCCGCGTTTCGGCCGCCGCATCGGGTGCCGGCGGCCTGGGTGGGAGGGGGCGGCGGCTCCAGTCGTCCGGGCACCCGTCCTTCGGGGGCGTAGGCTTTGGCGGTGGCAGAATGCGTTCCTGGAAGCGCGCATCCTCGAAGTAACGGGCCTTCTTCGCACGGATCGGATACAGCCCGGAGACCATGACGATCTCGTCCGCTGGCGGGAGCTGCATGACTTCTCCCGCCGTCAGCAGCGGGCGTGCCGTCTCCGAGCGCGAAACCATCAGATGGCCCAGCCAAGGCGAAAGACGGTGGCCCGCGTAGTTCTTCATCGCCTTCATCTCGGTGGCGGTTCCGAGCGCGTCGGAGACACGTTTGGCCGTCCGTTCGTCGTTGGTGGCGAAGCTCACGCGGACATGGCAGTTGTCGAGGATCGAATTGTTCGGCCCGTAGGCCCGCTCGATCTGGTTGAGGGACTGGGCGATCAGGAAGCTCTTGATCCGGTAGCCCGCCATGAAGGCCAGCGCCGATTCAAAGAAATCCAGACGCCCGAGGGCCGGGAATTCGTCGAGCATCAGCAGCACACGCCGCCGCCGCGCCGCAGCATCAAGATCTTCTGTCAGCCTCCGGCCGATCTGGTTCAGCACCAGACGGATCAGCGGCTTGGTGCGGCTGATGTCAGACGGTGGCACGGTAAGGTAGAGCGTCACCGGGCGATCGGCGCCGACGATGTCGGCGATCCGCCATTCGCAGCGCCGCGTCACCTCCGCGACCACCGGGTCGCGATAGAGGCCGAGGAAGGACATGGCTGTGGACAACACGCCCGAGCGCTCGTTGGGGGACTTGTTCAGCAGTTCGCGCGCGGCCGAGGCCACGACGGGATGCGGGCCGGCATCGCCAAGATGCTTCGTCCGCATCATCGCTGACAGCGTGGTGGCGATCGGGCGCTTCGGGTCCGACAGGAAATTGGCGACACCGGCCAGAGTCTTGTCGGGCTCGGCATAGAGGACATGCAGGATGGCGCCGACGAGAAGGGAGTGCGAAGTCTTCTCCCAGTGGTTGCGCTTCTCCAGGCTGCCTTCCGGGTCTACGAGGATATCGGCGACGTTCTGGGCATCACGGACTTCCCACTCCCCGCGCCGAATCTCCAGCAAAGGATTATAGGCGGACGAGGCTGCGTTGGTGGGATCGAACAACACGACACGTCCGAAACGGGCGCGGAATCCCGCCGTCAGCTCCCAGTTCTCACCCTTGATGTCGTGGACGATGGCCGAACCGGGCCAGGTCAGGAGCGTGGGGATGACCATGCCGACACCCTTGCCGCTGCGCGTTGGTGCGAAGGTCAGGACGTGCTCTGGCCCGTCATGCCGCAGGTACTCTTGACGATAGCGGCCTAGTACCACGCCGTCGGGGTCAAGTAGGCCGGCCTGGGCGATCTCCTTGGCGTCAGCCCAACGGGCCGAGCCATATGTCTCGATCCGCTTCGCCTCGCGCGCGCGCCAGACCGATAGCCCGATCGCAGTGACCGCAGCCAGGATGCCGCCCGACGCGGCGATATAGGCACCCCGTGCGAAGACCTCCGGCGCATAGGCGTCATACGCATACCACCACCAGAAGAACGCGGGCGGAAAGTAGAATGGGAACCGCAGGATTACGAACCAGGGTCGCCCGAGTTCAGCCTGGAAGGCCAGCTTCCAAGCGATCCATTCGGTCGCAGTCCACATGGTCAGCAGGACGATCGCCAAGACGACGATGATCTGCCCCCAAAGAATCTTGGTGCCCGACATCGGGAGCCCTCCCTTTTAGAGGAGGAAGGAACGGCGGATTCCTGCGTTCAAGTGCTTTTAAGCGTTGTTCGCAGCCGGGCAAACCAGAGCGAAAAAATACTTGCGCTGTGCGGACAAGGTCCGCCCAGCCGATCCTGGGACACACCGGTAGCAGGCGATTCGGAGATAGGGCTGAGCTTCAAAATTACGGTGACGGCAATGACAATGAGGAATGGACGATCGGCAGCGCAGCCTGCATCGGATGGAAAATATGTTAAAAAGAATAGGAATTATTGGAAATATAGAGACATGGAATTTCTTTTTAGAAGAATGGCAGAGTATAGGAACTTCTGAATACAGTGTTGGTCAAAGCAGAGAATGCTACGACTTCATTAATCAATACTCGCTTCATCTCCAAACTTTTTGCCGAGTTGACGGATATGCATCGCGAAGGTGCAGCGCGCACGCGCGCTTACGTAAGGGTGACATGGGGATATCCCATGTGCTATCCTGAAATCAGCGTGTCGAAACGCTTTTTTGCAACTGGGCGGCCTCCTATGTCGGGTGGCCTGCCGAATAGAACACCCGGACCTACGGTCCTGCGGTGAACAGCTTTGGCTGTTCTCAGCAGGGGAATAGGCAGGAGGTGGCTACGCCCAGTGCAAAACACCTTTCGACCCGCCCGACGCCAGGCGGGTACGGGGAGTCACGCCCTCAATTCGCTTCCGTCGTCGTCATGTCGTGCGAGACGGAGAGCGGATTTGGCGATAGAAAACGATGACGAAACTTCCGATAAGTGTTCTGCGTCAGACATGGCAGACGCCTTGATCCGATCCTTCGGATGGAGTGGAGCGCGGAACAAAGCGCATACGCATGTCTTGCGATGTGTTGACGCGGGTCAGAGCGACAGCGCGCAATTCTGGATGAATGTACGAAATATCGTGGATCACCTCATGACGTTGGGGCCGCAGGACCGTGACTTAATTCACTGATCGGTCATGGAAGGTATTCGGAGATGGACATCGAGTCTGAGGACCAGATCGTCAAATTCTGGATAAAACAGCATTTTCGTGCGCGGTTTGGTAGCATTATCAATGAGCCCGTTCCTGATGCACTTCTAGGTCTTCTTCGTGAATCGAACGAGTGTACAGACTTTGAAATTCCTGATGATCGGCCGCATCCTAACCGACCGACATCCACCGCACAGGAAGGTTAGTGTGGGATGCAAACGCCATGGTTGGCGGCAACGGTGAAATGAAGTAGTCACAAAAGGCTCGTATGTCCTCTGAATTCAGCGCTTCCGAAACAGGCTAGCATAAAGGGTTGGTAGAACAAGCAAAGTGAGCAGGGTCGATGTCACAAGACCTCCAATCACAACAGTCGCAAGCGGCCGCTCGACCTCCGCGCCCATGCTTCCCGAAAACGCCATCGGGAAGAAGCCCAGACTAGCGACGCTTGCGGTCGCGATGACAGGCCGGAATCGGGCGCGTGCTGCCTCGAATGCCGCCGTTGCCGCATCAATGCCGGCTTCCTGAAGCGCGCGGATCTGACTTACAAGAACGACGCCATTGAGAATGGCCACACCAAACAGCGCAATGAAACCGATGCTGGCAGCAATACTAAACGGCAACCCACGCAAGGTCAGTGCGAAAATTCCTCCCGTCGCTGCTATAGGGAGATTGATGAATACCAGGGAGGCCGCCCTGAATGATCCTAATGCTGCAATCAGGAGCGCAAATATCAACAAGAGAGCGATGGGTAGAACCAGACCCAGACGTTGCATTGCCGATTTCAGGTTCTCGAACTGTCCGGCCCATTCAAGACGATAGCCTGACGGGAGTCTGACCTTCTCCGCAACCGCTTTTTGCGCCGCTGCGACAAAGGAACTGACGTCCCGCCCCCGGACATTGGCCTGAACAATGACGCGCCTATGAATACGGTCCCGATCAATCCGGGAAGGGCCGTCTATCACCTGTAGTTTCGCAATATCCGACAGCAAGACCCACCCTTGTCCGTCCAACCTGCGCACGGGCAGATTTCCGATCATCGAAACTGACAGGGTCGAAGTCGGATCAAGGCGGATCTGAGTTGGTATGATCGCGTTGCCCACAACAACAGGTTTTCCGATCAATCCACCGATAGCCGTGATCTGGGCAAGAGCGTCGGACACGGCCACCCCACGTCTGGCTGCGGCATCCCGATTGATGTCGATATGCATGAAGGGCACTGTTCCGTCGCCCTGTGGGGCAACATCCGCAGCCCCCGGAACCGCCGCCACGGCTGAGGTCACTTCATCGGCCAGTTTCGCCAGTTCCTCCAAGTCATCGCCATAAACGGAGATAGCTATTTGAGTGCGAACACCTGAGAGCAATTCATCCATTCGCATCTGGATCGGCTGTGACCATTCGTAATTGGCACTGGGGAGCTTCGCCTTGAGGGTGTCGGCCATCGCCTGAACCAACTGATCCTGGGTCCGCCCGGTCTTCCACTGCGAGAGGGGCTTCAGAATGATGAAACTGTCTGACTCGTTGGGGCCCATAGGATCTGTCGGAACAGCCGGTGTGCCAATATTTGTTACCACCGTCTGAACTTCAGGGAACGAACGGATGATTCGTTCCTGTTTCCCGATTTCATCAATGACGGTAGGCAGTGAGGCGCTCGGCCAGCGCGTGACCGTTGTCGTCAGGGAGCCTTCTTCCAGCGTCGGTATAAACTCCCCACCCAACCGCGTGGCCAGGCCAACCGAAACGAGGAACACAGAGATCGTGACGATGATCACTGTCCTGCTATGCTTTTCGCTCCAGGCCAGCATCGGCTCGTAATAGCGTCGCACAAACTGCACGAACCTCGTCTCCTGGTGAGACTTCGGATCACGCAGGAGTACTGCTGCAAGGACGGGGATGCAAATGAAGCAGTAAATCAGTGATGCCAGCAACGCCATGGCGACGGTCTGCGCCATGGGGCGGAACATCTTGCCCTCGATATCTTCCAGAGTGAGGATCGGCAGGTAGACCATAATGATCACGAAAATCGAAAATGTCACCGGCCTGACGACAGACTTCGCCGCTTCAATAGCTGTGTCCCGCATGGAACGCTTTGTGCCTTCAGCCTCCCTCAACGTCATGAAGTGCTCGACGACAACGAGAGAGCTGTCGACAATCATACCGAAATCAATTGCGCCGAGGCTCAGCAGGTTGGCCGAGACCCCGAAAACCCTCATGCCGATGAAGGCTGACAACAGCGCGGCGGGGATGGCGGAGGCAATGACCAGCGACGCGCGCCAGTCACCCAGAACCACGATAAGAACGACAAGCACCAGAGCCGCGCCGATCAGGAGATTTTCCTTGACGGTGGAAATGGTTTCTCCCGTTAGCGTCGAGCGCATATAGTAGGGGTCAAGCGTCACGCCGGCTGGCAACAACTTCTGGATACCAGGAAGTGCTTTGCGGATATTTGCAAGAACGGCATTCGAGCTTTCTCCGTCCTGCATCATTACCGCGCCCCGGACGATCTCTCCGTTTCCGTCCCGGGTCGCCGCGCCGAGGCGCGTCCGCGGACCCAGTGCGATACTCCCCACGTCCTGGACCCGGATGACATGCCCGTTCCGGCCGATTCTGACCGGGATCAGACCGAAATCATTCAGGTCGCCGACCAGGGCACGGCCAACAATCACCTGCTGCTCGGCCTGGTGGGCAATCCAGCCACCACCAGCCGAGGCGTTATTACGGTCAACTGCCTGATAGACGTCTGTCACCGTGACTCCGTAGGTACGCAGCCGAAGCGGGTCGAGCGTGACCTGAAAGGTCTGTTCCGCGCCACCATTGATATTGACCTCGGCCACGCCCGCTAGAAGTCTCAGTTCAGGCGCGACCGTCCAGTGCATGATGCGGTTGAGGTCCATGAGCGAATAGCCAGGTCCGCGGATCTGGAACTGCATGATCTCGCCCATGCCGGTCGTCCGCGGCCCCATCTGAACGCTGACACCCGGAACGGCGACACTCTCACGAGCGGCCGGCAGACGTTCGGCGACACGTGCGCGGTCCAAGTCGATGTCTGTCGCATCGTCGAATTGTAGATAGACCGCAGATACACCCGTCCTTGATACCGAGCGCAAATCAATGAGACCCGGAAGAGCAGTCAGACTGGTCTCGACCGGAAAGGTAATCAACTTTTCGACTTCCTCGGTCGCAAGCCCGGGAGCAGTAACCGTCACCATGACCTGGCGGGGTGAAATGTCGGGAACAGGCTCGACAGGAAGCCCTTCGACACAGGCCAGTCCGGTTATCAGGAGGGCAAAAATCAGACCGAAAACAAAAAAGCGTTGCTTCTGGAAGAATTCAAAGAGCATTTTCAGTCTCCATCGAGACCGGACAGAAGCGCCATCGCCTTGAGCGTAAAGCTCCCCTTTGCGACGATAGTGTCATCAGGCTTGAGATCTCCGGACACCACGCTCTGCTCTGGCCCTTCGAGGAGCACACGAACGGGAACAGGTTGAAACGTATCGGCGCCGGTCTGCCGGTACACCACCATATGCCCGTCGACATTCTGCGGGGCGGCGGACGGCACGATCAGACCGCTGGCCTGCTCCTGCGCAGGAAGCCAGGCATTGAGCTGGGTGCCGGGCCGGAATCTCCGACGCGGATCCGAAAATGTCGCGACAACCTTCACCAGCCCAGTTTCGGGATCGGCAGTACCTTCAATGGTCTGAACCTTTGCCATCGCGGCTTGCGCGGGATCGGCTCCCACGGGCATGAACGTCATCTCAGTGCCAATTGAAATGTCTGATGCATCTTCGGGGCGGACGTTAGCCACGACCCATACGGTTTCCAGACTCGTAATCCTGATTACGACGTCTGTGGGCGAAATATCATTATCGACAGCCGTACCGACCTGTTCGACCATGCCATCAACCGGCGCGATCAGGACCGAATTTTCGAAGTCCACGATCCGTTCCGTTGGCGAGGTGAATTCTTCCTCAAGACGATGGGTCAGGGTTTTGACCGCAGCGTCCTGAAAGTGGACAGCGTTCTGCGCCTCGTGCATCACGGCAAGGCGACGCGACACTTCGCCCGCGGAGACTGTGGCCCCGGCCAATGACTTACCACGACGGTACGCCAGTGCAGTATCAGCGAGGTTGGCCTGGGCGCTGGCCAGACTAGCTTTCGCCTGGGCAAGCTGGAGATCGACGACATGCAATGAGTGATCAATATAGGAGACGAGCGTCTGGCCGACGGTGACTTGCTGGCCGGGCAGGACGTAGACCGCGCGGACTTTGCCATCGCCTGCCGGCCGTATGGACACGGAACGCGCGATGTTCTCCGTTACACTCGCCATCGCCTGAATTCGGGGTCTTACGGAGCCTTTTTTAACCTTGACGGTTTCAAGACCCTCGGCCTGCCGGGCTTCTGCATCCATGGTCACGGTCTGCTGCCACCCCTCTGTTTCTTCCGCCAAAGCCAGGTGAGGTAAAGCCACGAATAGGGCTGCGACAACGAGGATACAGGTCGATCTCATGGTATGTACCCCAAGGCGATAACAGTTCTGACGATCGCAATGCGATGATCGATTTCGGCCTGGCTGAAGGTCAGCAGGGCGTTATAGGCATCCATGCGGGCACGAAGCGCCTCTATGAGTGATGTTTCACCGGATCGCCACGACCGCTCCATGGCGTCCGCGCGCGCAAGCATCTCGTGCGCGGCCTGAGCCGTACTGACGATCGAGGCCGATGTGTTTTTCAGATGTGCCTGGACGCGCGCCATCTCGGCCCTGACGGTCCTCTGGGTGGCGATCTCCTGCCGGATGGCGGTGGAAAGCGCACTCTGAGCGGCCGTTCTCACGGGAACCGATGTGACGTCACTTGGGATCGGCATCCTGAGACTGACCCCAACCTGCGTGTCCCATGGCGAACCGTACTCGCCCTGATTGATCACGCCGACGCCGATTTCCGGATTGGGCATATAACTGTGAGCGGCAAGATGATCCTGTTCCGTGGCGACCGTGACGCTCTGGTGAGCCGCACGCACGCGCGGGTCGTTCGCCTCGCTCCATGGCCGCGCGGTCGCTCGCAGGAATAGCGGCCAGTGCGTGTCGATTTCCGACAGACCGGCTTTCGTCGGATGGCCGGTCAGAATATCCAGATTGGCCTGGCCGGCCTCGACTTCCTCGTCGATGGCATTGCGATCGCTTTCCGAAAGAGCGATCCGCGCATCCACCGCCTGCTGTTCCGCCGATGTGCTTTCTCCTGCATGGCTCGATGCCCGCACGGCCCTGGCCATGCGTCGCAACGCAGCCAGTGTGGAATCCATGGCAGATCGCCGTCGCTCGGCGAGCAGGACAGCCCCGATGGCATCCGTGGCACGAATGGCCACCGCCATATGGGCGACATCCTTCTGTACTACAGCGGCCTGTGCATCGGCTTCAGCCACATGCTCAGTTGCCGTTCCTTGTCCTGGCAGCCAGAGAGGAACGGAGAGACCCACCTGTGTCGTGCGGTACGCATAGTTACGGCCGCTGGGTCTGTCGTCATAATATTGAGCATCGACCGATGGCCCACCTGCGAACCAGGATTTCGCGGCACGCTGGCGTTTCTTTGCCCCAGCTTCCTGAGTCGCGAGATCATTCTGGGCAGGATCATTCGTCCATGCTGCTGCGATGACATCATGCAAGGTGGCGGGAATCGCTGTCGTATCGTCGGCTGTGGCCACGCCACCCGACACCAAAGCCATTGCGAGGCTCGCCGCCACAGATTTCCACCGACACCGAACACAACACACGGACATTCGACTGAAAATTCTCATAATATTTTACGATGTTGCATCGAGGCTGCGGGAGCGCAGCAGCCTCAGCGCGTTGAGGGTGACGAGAACGGTTGCCCCGGTATCGGCCGCAATGGCGATCCAGAGCCCTGTCAGCCCCGCGATGGTGGCAATCAGGAACACTCCTTTCAGCCCAAGAGCGATCGAGACATTTTGACGAACATTTCGCATGGTCGAACGGGCGAGGCGGATCAGCGCTGGAATATCGGAGACTCTGTTCCGCAGGATGGCGGCGTCGGCTGCCTCCAGGGCAACATCGGTCCCCGAGCCGATTGCGACCCCGACAGTTGCCTGTTTGAGTGCAGGCGCGTCGTTGATGCCATCTCCGACCATCATAACACCGCCCTGCGCGGCCAGAGCCCGTATTTCGGCCAACTTCTGCTCCGGCAGCAGTTCGGCCTTGTAATGCGCCCCCAGCATTGAGGCGATCGCGGCGGCTGTCCGGCTATTGTCGCCCGTCAGGATGACCGGCGTAATACCGAGGTTGCGTAACTGGCGCATGGCTTCTGCCGCGTCCGCGCGCGGCTCGTCACGGAGGGCAATCAACGCGAGTGCCTTGTCACCATACAAGACGGCAACGGTTTTTCCTTCCGCCTCAAGTTCGGTGGCACGTGCGGTGTCAGTAGCTGACAACGCGCCGTCGCGTACCGCCTGAAGGGGGCTGGAGATCGTGAAATCCATTCCGTCAATGCGGCCTGTCACCCCTCTTCCGGGAATTGCCCTGCTCTCCTGTGCAAGGGGAATGTCGATACCCGGCCCGTTACTCTGGGCTCGGCGCAGGATAGCCTGGGCCAATGGATGGCTGGACGCGCCTTCAACGGCGGCGGCGACAGCAAGAACCTGAGTTTCGGGCAAGCTGTCCAGCACGATGATGTCGGTGACGTCAGGCCGTCCCAGTGTGAGGGTTCCAGTCTTGTCGAGTGCGACTGTCTTCACCCGCGCAGTGGCCTCGATGACCGCTCCTCCCTTGATGAGCAGCCCGTTATGTGCCCCCAGGGCCAGCGCGGACGCTATGGCTGCGGGAACCGATATGACGAGCGCGCAGGGGCAACCAATCAGCAGAAGGGACAACCCGCGATAAACCCAGACCGACCAAGCCTGAGCAAACGCCAGTGGGGGAAGGCATACGACGACCGCCGAAAGCACGACGATCGTCGGCATGTACCAACGGCTGAAGCGGTCGATGAACCGTTGAGTCGGTGCGCGTGCCTCCTCGGCCTGCTCTACAAGATGGATGATGCGGGAGATGGTGTTGTCCGCCGCAGTGCGGGTCACGCGAACCCGCAACGCAGCTTCCGTGTTGACCGAGCCGGCGAAGACGGCATCCGTCGGCCCACGCGACACTGGCACGCTCTCACCAGTGACCGGACTTTCATCAATGCCACTTACGCCGGAAATAATCTCTCCATCCGCCGGAATGCGGTCTCCCGGCCGGACCAGGACCACATCGCCTAGTCGGAGTTCGACAGCAGGAACCTCCCGGATACCGGCAGTGTCTTCGCGCAAGGCGATTTTCGGTACCAACGCTCCGAGCGCGCGGATACCATCACGGGCATGACTGACGGCAACGCCCTCAAGGAGTTCCCCGACCGCGAAGAGGAAGACGACGAGTGCAGCCTCCTGGGCCGCGCCGATAAATAGCGCACCGATCGCCGCGATCATCATCAGGGCTTCGATGGAAAACGGCTGAGCAACCCGGAGCGAGGCTAAGGCGCGGCGGGCAACCGGAAAAAGCCCTACCAGGCAGGCCCCGACAAATGGCCAGGGTTTCATCTCGTTTGGTGCGATCAGGCTGATACCCCAGGCCAGCACCAACAAAATACCGGTCGTGACAACAAGTCGTCCCTTTCCGGTTTTATACCAGGGCGTATCAGGCGCGCCGGCGTCATTCGTCGCATCCTGAGCAAATACAATGTCAGCTACAGTGGCAGGATTGAGGCGCCGGATACCATATCCCAGGCTCCTGACCATCTCTTCGACTTTGGTCACGGAAATCGCATTCTCATCCATGGTCAGTCGCAGTTTCTGAGACACCAGGGAAATCTCTACATTCTGGACGCCTGCGATTTGACCAAGCGCGCCCTTCACCTTGCTGACACAAGCAGCACAGTCCATGCCCGTGACATCCCACTCGCGCCTGTCCGGCATCCGGATTCTCCTGTTCACCCAGCAGCGAATCCGTTATCTACTTCCTCTAGTCGCTAGAGGTTCAAGGGGGCTTTTATGTTCAGTATCGGAAAATTATCCGGGTCAACTGGCGTCAAGGTGCCGACCATCCGCTATTACGAGCAGATCGGCATCCTTGAGGAGCCCGACCGAAGTGAAGGAGGGCAGCGTGTCTATGGAGAGGAAGCAAAAGAGCGCCTGAGTTTTATTCGCCATGCGCGGGAACTTGGATTTTCACTAGATGAAATCCGTGAATTACTAGATCTTGCTGACGATCCCAATCAAAACTGTATGGCCGCATATGAGATAGCAAAACGCCAATTGATCGAGGTCAGGAACCGTATTGCCCGCCTGACGGCTCTCCAGGGCGAATTGCAACGCATGTTGGATCAGTGTTCATGCAACACAATCGGGACCTGTCGGATCATTCAGGTCCTGAGCGATCATTCTTTATGCACGTCAGAACATCTCGGCACGGAGGCAGGGTGCAAAGCGTCGTAAACAAATCATCGAGTATCGCAAACGGGTCGCAGCATGCAGGAGTAGTCCCCATGAACCGCACCATAAAGACCGCATGGGGCACACTTGCCGTCAGTCTGGTCGTTCTGGCCCTGAAGCTTGCCGCCTACTGGATGACGGGCAGCATCGCGCTTTACTCGGATGCGCTGGAAACAATCGTCAATGTAGCGGCCGCCGTCGGCGCGCTTATCGCCCTGTGGGTCAGCGCACAACCCGCAGACGCAAACCATCCCTATGGCCACCAGAAAGCGGAATATCTGAGCGCGATCATCGAGGGTGGCCTCGTGCTCGCAACGGCAATTCTGATCTTCCAGGAAGCCTGGATCGGCTGGCAGCACCCGAAAGCACCGGACACGCCGCTTCTGGGCTTGGCCCTGAATGGCAGCGCCGGGGTTATAAACCTGTTCTGGGCGCTGCTACTGATCCGCAATGGCAAGCAGTGGAAGTCGCCCGCGCTCGTCGCGGGCGGCCGGCACATCCTGACGGACGTCTGGACGACCATTGCGGTCCTGATCGCTTTTGCGCTGATCCCGGTGACTGGTTGGCTCCGGCTTGACCCGGCCATCGGCGGCCTGGTCGCAGTCAATATCCTTTGGGCAGGTTATGGTGTCGTGCGGGAAGCCGTCGCCGGGCTGATGGATGAAGTCTCCGATCCCGAATTGATTTCACGCCTGGACCGGACGATCGCAGGGAATGCATCAGGGGCGATCGAAGCCCACGACGTGCGGGCGCGTGTCGCGGGCAACACGACATTCATTGAATTTCATCTCGTGGTCCCGACGGGGATGACCGTCGGCAGGGCGCATGAGATCTGCGACCACATCGAGCACGCACTCAGGACACAGCTCGGGCAGGCTGTGATCAACATTCACATCGAGCCCGAGGAGAAGGCGAAGCATGGCGACGTCATCATTCTGGACCGACACGCACACGTCAAAAATCGCGAAGAACTGATTTAGCCGCAGCAGGACTTTCGCTCGGCCTGAACCGCCGGGCGCGGAGCCGCTCCGTAATCCGCAGCGTATCCACTCCAAAGCCGCGTTTGCCAAACCTTGTGGTGTCTGCCCCGTGGCGGCATCGAACTGGCCACCTCTAAATGGGTCAATTGGATCAATAATCGTTGCCTTCTGTCATCCATTGGAAACATCCCGCCAGAAGTGGCTGAGGCACGTTTCCATGCACAACAGAAATCGCATGCATTGGCCGCTTAAACCGGATAGAAAACGTCTCCGAAAACCCGGGGCCATTCAAATGGCGGGATATGGTGATCGTGGAGTGGCTGCTTCACGATCCTGACTGGAAAGTATGTAACAGTGGGGTTTGTGCTACCTTTCATCATCTATGTCGTCGCGGGTTTTGCAGAGATCGGCGGATGCTTCGCCTTCTGGAGCTGGCTCCGGCTGGGGCGTTCGCCGCTGGTTCTCGTTCCGGGCATGGTGTCGCTGGTCCTGTTCGCCTTTCTGCTGACCCGTATCGATACGGATACGGCGGGGCGGGCCTATGCAGCCTATGGCGGCGTCTACATCACCGCCTCGCTCATGTGGATGCGACTGGTCGAGGGGCGCACCCCGGACCGGTGGGAGATTGTTGGTGCCCTAGTGTGCCTCGGCGGGGCCAGCCTGATCCTGTTCGCGCCCCGGACGTAAATTGAGGGGGCTATGCTGCCGCGCGGTGCTCATTGCGCGCGGCCTGCCAGACTTCGCGGGCGGCGTCGGCGTTCATCGCGGCGATACCGAGCCCGACAAGTAGGTCCGGCCATGCGGCGTGCCACAGAAAGGCCGTGACCAGGCCTGCGACGATGATCGCGATATTGGCCAGCACGTCGTTGCGCGCCGACAGGAAGGCAGCGCGCGTCAGACTGCCTGCATGATAGCGATAGCGGGTCAGCATGAGCGCACAGGAGAAATTTACCACAAGCGCCCCCAATCCTGTCACCGACAGGACGAGCGGCTGGGGCGGTGTCGGAAGATTGAATTTTTGCCATGCGGTCCAGAGCGTCGCGAGCGCCGGAACCAGCAGGATAGCGGCAAGGGCCATTCCGACCCGCGCCCGGCTGCGCGCCGTCCAGCCGAGTGCCGCTACGATCAGGAAATTGACGGAGGCGTCTTCCAGGAAATCGACGCTATCCGCGAACAGGGAGACCGAGCCGATGGCAAGCGCTACCGTGAATTCGATGCCAAAATAGGCAAGATTCAGAAGTCCCACGAGAGAGATGACCCGTCGCAGGGTGCCGGCCATGTCGTTCGGTGGTGTGGAATTCATCGTTTTTATCTCTTTCGTTCTATCAGGTTTCTCCCATCCGAAGATGGATTATAGGCGAAGATCAGACCGCACTTTCGCAGCATGCGCGGTTCCCCGCCGGCTCGATGGTGGCAAGTTCGTCAAGAATCACGCACTCGGAGCCGGGACCGCCGGCGCATTGTGCGTCGCAGGTCGCGACGAACCTGGCGATGCTTTTCTCGAGCGCCTTCAATTCGCGCAACTTCGCCCGGACGTCCATCAGGTGAGTATGCGCGAGGTCGCGGGCTTCCGCACAGGATCGCGTACGGTCCTGTACCAATTCGACCAATGCCCGAACCTGATCGATCGAAAAGCCAAACGCCCGGCAGCGCCGAATGAAGGTAAGCCGTCGAACATCGTCTTCAGCATAACGCCGCTGATTGCCTTCCTGTCGTTCCGGACGTGGAAGCAGGCCGATCTCTTCATAATAGCGGATCGTGGGGGCATTGGTACGGGTGCGCTCGGCCAACTCGCCGATCTTGTATCCGGGCATGGGGGGAAACTCGCGTAAAAAATATCTTGAACCTCAAGTTACTTGAACTCGTAAACAAGCGCCAGACCGTCACGCGAACGGGCGGAACGGCATCGAGGAGAGTATCGTGACGAAGCCAAACGAGCCTGCCCCACTTGCCTGCACACTGGAGAACAGCGATCTGGCGAGGCGGCTGGAGTGGATCGCCAGTCTCAACGCCAGGGCGCTTCGGTCAGCGCACCGAGATGGTCTTCATCTCGTGCTGGATTATGATCCTGCCGCACGGGACGATATCGCGCGTATGGTCGAAGGCGAACGAACCTGTTGCGCGTTCCTCGCGTTTGACATCGCTGAACGTATGGATGCGCTGACTCTGACGATTACTGCCCCGGAGTATGCGCGTGAGGCTGCGGAAACGCTGCTTGAGCAGTTTGCGTCGCGCAGTCAGCCAGCAACCGCGCCGATGAAAAAGACCTGCGGGTGCGCGGCGGAGTGCGGCGCATGAGCGAGGCGAGCGCATCGGGAAACAAGGCGGCCAGCGCGGTTGCCATGACGGCGTCCAGTGCGGCGCTGGCCTGCGGCGTGTGCTGCGTCGTGCCGCTCGCGCTGCCGGCCGCGATCCTCGGGTCAGTAGGCGGTATTCTCGCCTGGTTCGCCAACGCCTATCGCTGGCTGACGCCGGTCGCGATCCTGGCGGTTGCTGTCGGTTGGTTCTGGGTGGGTTATCAGGCGTACCAGACAGGACACAGGCCTGGCTGGCAGACGCTCGGCATCATGGGGTTCGCCACGATCATGGGGTGTCTTGCATGGCTCTGGCCACGGATCGAGCCGGTGGCGATTGGGTTCTTGCGCGGGTAGCCTGCCGCGGATCGGACGCCATTATTGGACCCACGCCAAGACCTTAACCGCCTCCCGGAACGATACGTCACGGGTTGGGCGTGCTTCCGATCGCAGAGGCACCCAGCATATCGAGCACCGGGCAAGTCAGGGCCTCCGACTCACGGCATTGTTCGATGCTTGTTGTCAGGAGCGATGCGAGCCGTTGCAGGTCGGAGATCTTGCTCTGGATGTCGCCCAGATGAGCTATGGCGAGTGTTCTGACCTCGTCGCAGGAGGGTAGGCCGGGTTCTGCCAAGGCGAGCAGGGTTCTGATTTCCTCGATGTCGAAACCAAGATCCCGCGCGCGTCGGACGAATGACAGGCGCCTGACATCCTCGGCCCGATAATGGCGATAGCCATTACGCGCCCTTCGCGGCGCGGGAATGAGGCCGATGCGCTCATAGTAGCGCACCGTCTCCAGATGAACGCCGGTTTCCGATGCCAGCTTGCCGATCGTGATGGCGACCATGCGTCACTCCTGCTCTTGAGTCCGTAGCCACTACGGGGTGTAGCATGAAGCGCGACGCAATGGGAAAGTGACGATCATGGATGAGACGGCGGACCTGCCTCAACGAACATCACGTAGCCGCATGGGCATGGAAAGAGGTGGAGTCCTGTGTGTCGCGGGCGGTATGGCCGCCGGTGTGGGTGCGCTGATCGCGTCGTCCTGCTGCCTCATTCCGCTCGCCTTCGCTTCTCTGGGCGCCGGTGCGGGGGTTTTCAGTGTTCTGTCGAGACTTGCGCCATGGCGCGTGCCATTGATTGCGCTGGCGGTCGCGGCGCTGGTCAGCGCCTGGGCGCTCAATCGGCGGCAGGCCAGGGTCTGTTGTGCGGGTGTGGAAAGTGGGTCTATCCGGCGACGCATCGGGGTTATCCAGATGCTATCCTTTGCCACCGCGCTCATCGTGCTGGCGGCATTGGTGTGGCCACGCCTGGAACCCGTCCTGCTCAGGAGCCTGTCTGTAAGATGATTCGGCCTGCCTCGCTTCTGACCTGTCCCGCATGTGGCCAGCAATCACTGGAAACCATGCCGACCGATGCCTGCCAGTTCTTTTACGATTGCCCGCATTGTGGCGTCGTCTTGAAACCGAAGCCGGGGGATTGCTGCGTCTTCTGCTCCTATGGCGACGTTCCTTGCCCGCCGGTTCAGGAACATGGGCGACTGGCATGCTGCGGAGACGGTTCGACATAGACCTGGGGCGGCAGCGGCGATGAAGTAATGGTGTCGTCCTGGCCAGTAATGTGACGATCGCCGTTTGACGGTGCGGTCCATGCATCGTGTATCCATTTGGAAAACCGGCACGTTATCATCAAAATCGAAGCGTAGAGCGCGGGCGGTAGTCTGCTCATCGCTTGCAGCGGGGCCCATTCTCGATTGAGCCACCGTGCGGTAGGATCGGGCCATGAACCGCATTGGCATCCTTTTCGCATTATTGTCCGCGATCCTGTTTGGAGCCAGCACACCGTTCGCCAAGCTTCTCCTTGGCTCCGTCGATCCGTGGATGATGGCCGGGCTGCTCTATCTCGGTTCCGGGATCGGTCTGGCGGCGGTGCATCTGTTGCGCTGGATGCGTGGACGCCCCGTTGCGGAAGCGCCGTTGCGGCGTGGGGACTTGCCCTGGTTGGCGTTGGTGATCCTGGCGGGTGGGATTGCCGGCCCATTGCTGTTGATGCTGGGGCTGGCGCGCACCGACGCGGCCAGCGCGTCGCTGTTGCTCAATCTCGAAGGGCTGGCGACGATGGGGATTGCCTGGATCGTATTCCGCGAGAACGTGGACCGGCGGCTTCTGCTGGGCGCCTTCGCCATTCTCTCGGGCGCCGCGTTATTATCATGGCAGGGGCATGCGATGCTTGACCAGGGCGCCCTGTTCATCGCAGCGGCCTGCCTGTGCTGGGGGATCGACAACAACTTGACCGGCAAACTTTCTGCGGCCGATCCGATGCAGATCGCAATGCTCAAGGGGCTGGTCGCAGGGACGGTCAATCTTCTGCTGGCGTTCGGGAGGGGCGGTGTCCTGCCGACTGTCGGGGGACTCGGCGCCGCTGGAGCCGTGGGGTTCATGGGTTACGGGGTGAGCCTTGTCCTGTTCGTGCTGGCCCTGCGCCATCTCGGTGCCGCGCGCACGGGGGCCTATTTCTCGCTTGCGCCGTTCGTCGGCGCGCTGCTGGCGGTTGTGGTGCTCCACGATCCCTTGTCGCTGAGGTTGCTGATCGCCGGCGGCCTGATGGGTTTCGGGTTGTGGCTCCACCTGTCGGAGCGCCACGATCACGAGCATGCGCACGAGGCCATGGAACATGAGCACCGGCATCGCCATGACGAACACCATCAGCATGCGCACGGGCCTGGCGATCCGACGGGCGAACCGCACACGCATCGGCACCGGCACATGCCGATGGTCCATCGGCATCCGCATTATCCCGACCTGCATCATCGGCACGGCCACGCTCACTGACGCGGTGCCAACGCCTCAATGATACGGCAGTCGGCGACGGTGCCATGGTGGCATTGCCCGATCATCGCGACCAGTTCCCGACGCAGGGCCTGCAAGTCACGCATCTTGCCGTCGATCTCCGCCAGATGCGTGCGGGCGATGACGTCGTTCTTCGCGACGTGCGGGGAACGCATCCGGGAATGCCCTTCTTGGCATTGAAAACAGTCGGGACAATGCCAACGTCGTCATGGTTCGTGCGGATCGCCATGCCGGGCCGCATCATTGCCTCATGGGAGGCCGTCATGATGACAAACTGCATGCAGGGCATGGGATGGGGCATGGGCCTGTTCGGCCTGCTCACGCTGATCGTGCTCGTGCTCGCGATCGCGGCACTGGTCAAGTATCTGTGGTGCGCGGAGGGATGGAGGACGCGGATCGGCCGAGTCCCTTCCGCAGATCGGACATTCAAGTGAGTTGCCCGGCCTCGCGTGGCGAGGGATGTCCCAGCCCAAACGACCGGCCCAAGAGCGCGGCATGACTTCCGCTCCGTGCATAAGAGATTGCCCCCTTTGCCTGTTTGCGAGATGATGGCCGGTATGCGGTGGTGCTTTCTCCGACGTCTGGTATTCGTTATCGTTGGTCTTGCCTTTATGGGCGCGGCCACCGTGCAGGCTATGCCGCCGCAGAATGCCGAGCAGGCCACGAGCCTGGATGCGGCCATGCCATGCTGTGATGGGTCGGTCTCGATGCATCCCGCCGGAACGACCGCACCGTTCAAGGGCATGACGCCGGAGTGCCTGAAAACCATGCAGTGCCTCGGCGTGCCTGATCGCCCAACGCAGGCCGCGGCGATCGGAAGCCCGGTCCGCTACAGCATGATCGCCTATAGCCTTGCCGAACGTGTTCCTGTCGGCCGCTCGCCCGAGCCGCTTTCCTTCCCTCCCAGAACCGCCTGATCCCACCGGCGCCGTGACGGCGTTGGTTTCCGCACGTCCTGCGTTCAGGAGCGCGCGTATTCGCGCGTCCTGACCGCAACCGGACGTCGATCAGCGCTCTATCCCCGGATTTCCGGGGCGGGAAGGATTCCATTATCATGCGTACATATCTGATCGCGGGTGCGTTGGCGCTCGCCTCCTGCGTCGTCGTGACCGGTGCCTTTGTGTCACCGACATTCGCGGCAGCGACGGATTATCGTTTCGAGGCTGCCGGCAAGCAGGCACATCTGAGCGGTGACAAGGCTGTCATGATCGTGCGGCTTGTGCATGTGCCCGACGGCAAGCCGGTCATGGACGCCGTCATCTTCGAGAGCAAGGCCGACATGAGCCCCATGGGCATGGCGACGATGACCTCGCCCACGACCATCGAGCCGGCGTCAGGCGATGGGCTCTATCGTATCGACCTCGATGCCGGTGCTCCCGGCCCGTGGGCGATCACGCTCGCGGCCAAGGTGCAGGGTGAAACCGAGACGGTGCGCGGTTCCGTTGTTGTCACGCTGGAGAAATAGCATGGCAACCCGGCGGAACCGTGACGCGGCGGGGCGCCTGCTCCTGGCTGCGGCTGCTCTTATCGTTTCATCCGGGGCTGCTCGTGCGGCTGAAGGGCCGCCGGGTGCCACCGTAGAGAGCCTGCTCGCGCTCGGCGAGCGCCTGAACCCCGCGGTGCGGGCCGCCGGACTCGATACGACCGCCGCTGCGGCCCAGGCGGAAGCGGCCGGTGCGCTGGACGATCCGGTGCTGACGGAGAATTACCAGAATTATCACTCCGGCGGCCTGTTCAGCATGAACTTCATCACGATCTCGCAAACTTTCCCGCTCGGGGGAAAGCGGGATCTGCGTCATCGTGCGGCGCTGTCCGAGGTGGACGCGGCGCGCGGCCGGGAGCGGGCCGCCCAGGACGAACTCGACGCGCAGATCAAAATTGCCTTCGCGCGCTATTACGCTTTTACCCGCGCGCTGGTGGTCAACCGGCAGATCCAGACGCTCGCCCGCAAGATGCGGCAGGCGACCATGGTGCGCTACGGCCAGGGCGACGGTGCCCAATCGGGCGTGATCCAGGCCCAGGAGGAGGAGACGAACACCGTCATCGAGGCGAGCCGGCTGGAGGCCGAGCGAGAGTCCGCCGCCGCCCAACTGAATGCGCTGCTGGCCCGCCCCCCGGGCGCCCCATTGGCCGAGCCCATGCGGCTACGTCCGATCCCAGCGGTTCTGCCGCGCGTGGAGAGCTTGCTCGACCGGGCGCGCAGCGGGAATGGCGCCGTCCATGCGAACAGCGCGGCAATCGACGAGGCGGAAAGCCGGAGACGGCTGGCCGAGCGGGCCTGGTATCCCGATGTGACGGTCGGCGGCGGCCCGGTCGTGCAGACCAATGCCCCGACGGGGTTCAGCGCCATGGTCTCGCTGAGCATCCCCGTGCAGTTCGGTGCCAAGCGCGCCGACGAAGACGCGCAGACCGCGCGCCTTGATGCCGCCGAGCGCCGTCGCGACGGAACGATGGCGACCATCCAGGCAGCCTTGGCCGAAGCCTTGGCCCGCCTCAAGGCGGCGCGCGATGTGGAGAGCCTCCTCCGTCGCCAGCGTATGCCGCAGGCGGACGCGCTCTCGCGGACGACGCTGGCCAGCTACAGCCAGGGGCATGGCGATCTCGCGGCAGCGATCGCGGCGGAACATCAGATGCACGACACCGAGCTGGAGCTTCTCCGGACCGAGACCGACGAACAGACGGAACTGGCCACCATCGAGCGCCTGATCGGGGGTGATCTGTGAAGGTGCGTCTTCTGTCCCTGGTCCTGGCGTTGCTCCCGCTTTCGACCGCTACGCCAGGACCGGCGACGGCGACTGACCGAACGCCACTCTATTACCAGGATCCGGACGGCAAGCCCGCCTATTCCGCCAATCCGAAGAAGACGTCGGAGGGTCGGGATTATGTTCCGGTCTATGCTGACGGGTCACAGGGGTCTGGTGCCGCGTCCTCGCGATCCTCCGGTCCCTCGGCCCGGTCGGCGGATCGTGGCCGGGTGCTATTTTATCGCAATCCCATGGGGCTGCCCGACACTTCGCCGGTGCCGAAGAAAGATGCCATGGGGATGGCGTACCTCCCTGTCTATGAGAACGAGATCCGGGATGCGGGAACGGTTTTTGTGCCGCCCGGTCGTTTGCAGATCCTCGGCGTGCGGACTTCCGTTGCCGCAGTGCAGCCGGTGCTGAACCGCAGCGTGCATGCCACCGGCATTGCCCAGTTCGATGAACGGCGCATCGCCTTGGTGACAAGCAGGGTCGGCGGCTGGGTCGAGCATCTCGATATCGCTGCCACAGGCGATCCTGTCTGGCGTGGCCAGGTCATGGCCGAAATCTACGCGCCGGATCTGGTTGCATCCGAGCAGGAATATCTGATTGCCACCAGTTTGGACCCGGCTATGGCAACGGCCGCGCTGGAGCGCCTGCGCTCTCTTGGGGCGCCTGAGACCGAAATCGCGCGGCTGCGACGCACCCGGCATGCCGTGCGGCACATCCCGGTCGTTGCGCCGGCGGACGGGGTCGTGACCGAAAAGATGGCGGTGGAGGGCGCGCGCGTCGGGCCGGACCAACCGCTGTACCGGACGGCGGCGACCGCACCGATCTGGCTGATTGCCGAAGTGCAGGAGCAGGATCTGGGCGCGGTGCGGGTCGGTCAGCAGGCGCACGCCAGCCTTGTCGCCTTTCCCGGTCGTCGCTTCGACGGAACCGTCGATTTCCTCTATCCGAGCGTCTCCACCGAGACGCGAACCGGACGTATCCGGATCGTGTTGCCGAATGCGGATAGTGTGCTGCGGGCAGGCATGTATGCCGATATCGCGATCGATGTCCCTGCGTCCATGGCGGGGCCGGTGCTGGTCGTGCCGTCCTCGTCGGTTATCGACAGCGGCACCCGTCAGGTTGTGCTGGTCGAAACGGGGGAGGGCCGTTTTGCACCCCGTTCGGTGCGCGTCGGCGCGCGTGGCAATGACGAGGCTCAGATCCTGGATGGCCTGAAGGCGGGGGAAAGCGTGGTGGTCGGCGCCAACTTTCTGATCGATTCCGAAAGTAATCTGCGCGCCGCCCTACAGGCCTTTACCGTGCCGGACAGCAAGCCTGCCCGGGCAGGGAGTGCCGGTCGATGATTGCCAGAATCATTGCGGTGTCGGCGCGTAACCCGCTGCTGGTGATACTGGCAACGTTGTTCCTCGTGGGGGCTGGTGTCTGGGCGGTGATGAACACGCCGCTCGATGCCATTCCCGATCTCTCGGACACGCAGGTGATCGTCTATACCGACTATCCCGGCCAGGCGCCGCAGGTCGTCGAGGATCAGGTCACCTATCCCTTGACCACGGCGTTGCTGGCCGTGCCGCATTCGAAAGTGGTGCGCGGTTTTTCGACGTTCGGCACGTCGTTCGTCTACGTCGTCTTCGACGACGGTACCGATCTCTACTGGGCGCGTTCGCGCGTGCTGGAATATCTCAATTTCGCGCAGAAGCGCCTGCCCGCGGGTGTCACGCCGTCGCTGGGGCCGGATGCAACCGGTGTCGGCTGGGTCTACGAATATGTCGTCCAGGGTAAACAGCGCACGCTGGCGGAATTGCGCAGCCTGCAGGATTGGGTGATCCGCTTTCAATTGACCAAGGCGTCCGGCGTCGCCGAGGTGGCCGCCATTGGCGGGTTCGAACGGCAATATCAGATCGTCGTCGATCCCCGGAAGCTCCAGGCCTACGGTATCCCGCTGTCGCGCGTGGGCGATGCGGTGCGGCAGGGCAATCAGGATGTCGGCGGTCGCACCATCGAGCTGACCGAAACGGAATATATGGTGCGCGGTCGGGGCTATGTGCGCGATGTCCGCGATCTGGAGCGGATCGTGCTGAAGGTCGACGCCGTCGGAACGCCAGTCACGGTGGGAGACGTCGCGCGCGTCGAACTCGGCCCCGACGAGCGGCGCGGCATCGCGGAACTGGACGGTGTGGGAGAGGCGGTCGGCGGCATCGTCGTCAAGCGCGACGGAGCGGATGCCTTGACGACGATCCGGAGCGTCAGGCAGCGGATCGCCGAGCTGCTGCCTAGCCTGCCGCCGGGCGTTTCCATTGTGCCGGTCTATGATCGCTCGGCCCTGATCCTGCGTGCCATCGCCACGCTCCGGCACACGCTGATCGAGGAGAGTCTCATCGTCTCCTTCGTCTGCGTCGTCTTCCTGCTGCACGTCCGCAGTGCGCTGGTCGCGATCGTGACCCTGCCTGTCGGCGTCCTGTTCGCTTTCCTGGCCATGCACATGATCGGTGTCGGGTCGAACATCATGAGTCTGGGCGGCATCGCCATCGCGCTCGGGGCGATGGTGGATGCGGCGATCGTGATGATCGAAAATGCGCACAAGCACGTGGAGCGGCTGGCGCCCGGTGAAGCGCGTGGCCCGGCGCTGCTGGCGGCGGCGAACGAGGTCGGGCCGTCGCTGTTCTTCAGCCTGCTGATCATCACCGTGTCCTTCCTGCCGGTGTTCGCCCTGGAGGGGCAGGAAGGACGATTGTTCAAGCCGCTCGCATACACAAAGACCTTTTCCATGGCGGGCGGCGCGCTGCTCGCGGTGACGCTGGTGCCGGTCCTGATGCTGGCCTTCGTGCGCGGCCGCATCCTTCCCGAAGCGCGTAATCCGATCAATCGCGTGCTGATCGCGCTCTATCGTCCCGTAATCCGCGTCGTGCTGCGGGGACCGGTCCTGCTCGTCCTCCTTGCGATCGGGATTGGCGCCGGTACGATCTATCCGGCGGCCCATCTGGGCAGCGAGTTCATGCCCGATCTGAACGAGGGGACATGGCTCTACATGCCGGTCACGCCGCCAGGTCTCTCGGTCACCAAGGCGGTCGAGCTGCTGCAGGGTCAGGACCGCATCATCAAGAGCTTTCCCGAGGTCCAGTCGGTGTTCGGCAAGGCCGGGCGCGCGGCGACGGCCACCGATCCGGCGCCCACGGAAATGTTCGAGACGGTGATCACTCTCAAGCCGCAAAGCGAATGGCCGGCCGGCATGACCCCGGACCAACTGAAGGCCGACATGAACCGGGCGCTTGACCTGCCGGGGGTGAGCAACGCGTGGACGCAGCCGATCCGCGCCCGCATCGACATGCTCGCCACGGGGATTCGTACCCCGGTGGGGGTGAAGGTGTTCGGGCCGGATCTGGGACAGCTCGCCAGAATTGCGGAACAGGTCGAGCAGGTCGTGCGCACCATTCCCGGAACCACCAGTGCGTTTGCCGAGCGCCTGGAGGGTGGCCACTATCTGGAGATTATACCCGACCGGAACGCGATCGCGCGCTATGGCCTGTCGGTCGACGATGTGATGCAGGTGGTGGCCACGGCGCTCGGCGGCCAGACGGTCACGACGACCGTGGAAGGGCGCGAGCGTTACGGCGTGAGCGTCCGCTACCCGCGTGACCTGCGCGATGACCCGCAGGCGATCGCCGAACAGGTGCTGCTGCCGACGCCGGGCGGGGCGATGATCCCGCTGGGGCAGGTGGCGGTGATCCGTCTCACCGGGGGACCGTCCTCGATCCGCACCGAGGATGCCCAGCTTGTCGCCTATGTCTATGTGGACCTGAACGGACGCGATATCGGCGGCTACGTCAACGACGCGGCCCGCGCCGTGCGCGAGCGGGTTACGCTCCCGCAGGGATACCGCGTCGCGTGGAGCGGCCAGTTTGAATATATGCAGCACGCCATGGCGCGGCTGAAGCTGGTCGTGCCGGCAACGCTGGTTCTGATCTTCGTGCTGCTCTATCTCAATTTCGGACGGATCACGGAGACGCTGATCGTGCTGCTGTCGGTGCCGTTTGCGCTGGTCGGTGGGATCTGGCTGACCTGGTGGTTGGGCTACAATGTCAGTGTCGCTGTCGTGGTGGGGTTCATCGCCCTCGCGGGTGTCGCGTCCGAGACGGGCGTGATCATGCTGATCTATCTCGACAATGCCTTGGCAGACGTCAGCGGCAGGGCCCAGGCCGAAGGGCGCGCACTGACGCGCGCGGACTTGAGGGCTGCGATCATGCACGGCGCGGTGGAGCGCGTGCGGCCGAAAATGATGACGGTCACGGCGATCATGGCGGGCCTTGTGCCCATCCTGTGGAGCGCCGGCACCGGGTCCGAGGTCATGCGCCGGATCGCGGCCCCCATGGTGGGCGGCATGGTCTCGTCGACCGTGCTGACCCTGCTGGTTATTCCGGCGCTCTATGCTCTCGTGAAGGGATGGCGGCTGTCGCGTGGGTAAACATGGCAGACGTGTCGGCATATAATAGGGCATTATCTCCATGCCGTCTTCCGCCCTCATCCTGATCATAGAATGAAGACCTTCAAGTTTTCTACAAACGGACATCCTGTGTTGGCGACGCAAGCCAGGCCGCCAGTTGCCGGACCATGGATCTCGCGACACGGCCCGCCCCCAGCAGGGTGGCGCATGCGGGGCCGCACCAGGAGCCA
>NZ_JBDNXE010000045.1:0-32247 GCF_047721585.1 Gluconacetobacter sp. | reverse complement strand
GGGGGGGGGCGGGGGCCGGGGGGCGGGGGGGGGCACTTGGCCCGGCCTGCGGCCCGACCAGCTTTTCGAAAACCGCGACCTGGCACCGACGACGGACCTGCGCGCCGTCGCGGCCGGTGTGTTGCGCGACCATCTGGGCGTGCCCCATGGCGCGCTGGCGCGGGTCTTTCCGGGGACGACGGGTGAGACCGTGCGGGGGCTGGTGCGGGTGGCCTGAGCGGCCGTTTGGACGTTACGCGGGCGGCGATTACCTGCGCGCGTTTCCAGGCAGGCTCTGAAGGCTGCCGGGCGGCTTTTCCGGCGTCATCCGGTCTGTGGCGGTCGATGGCGACGCCTGGGGGTGGAAATAGTGCGTCCTGACGAAAATTATTTTTCGTTCTCCCTGTTTTAACCAGATATTCAGAATTGTTTTTTTCGCGTGACGACGGATTATGGGGTGGTCGTTTCGATCGTGGACCATGTCGGCCCTGGTCGGTTTCCTCGCATCCTATTCTGCCGCACGGGTTCTTCTTCATGTCCGTACTGACGCCGCCTCCGCCGCCGGGCAAACGCAAGGCATGGACGTATCGGCCGGTCGCGGCGCCCCCTCTGGCGGATTTTCTGGCCGGCGGGGAGGCGCGCCAGCGCTTCCTGCGCTATTGGGTGCGGGATAATCGTGGAAATCTCTTTGACCTGGCGTTCTTTTTTGCGTTCAGGATGGTTCCTGCCGTCCGGTGTTCGCATTTTGGCCGGTGGTTGGGGCGTGTGCTTGTTCCGCGTGCCTATGTCGGCCCCATGCAGCGCGCCCGCGCCAATTTTACAGTGCTTTTTCCCGACCGGCAGCCGGACGCGATCGCGGGGATGGTCGATGCCTATGTGGAATCGCAGGGGCGGCAGATGGTCGAGTATTCGGCTGTTACGCGACTGGCGCGCCGGCCGGGCGGCGTGTGCCATGTCGGGGTGGAGCATCTGAAGGAATGTCGCGATGGCCCGGTTATCTTCATGGGGCTGCATCTCAGTAACTGGGAAATCCTGATGCAGTGCCTGAGCGATCTGGGGCTGACTCTCTCGCTGAATTATGACCCGCCCCGGCGCCGGGGCCGTCACTGGATCGTGCGGTATGTGCGCACGCGGGCGGGCATCGCGCTGCTGCCGCCCGGACGCCAGGCGGTGCGGCCCGCCCTGCGCGTGCTGGAGGCGGGGGGACAGCTTCTTGTCTTCTGCGACGAAGGGTTCAATGGCCAGATCCGCGCACCCTTTCTGGGTCGTCCGGCCAATCTGGAAACCAATTATGCCCTCGTGGCACGTCTGGCCCGCCGGACGGGCGCGCGGATCTGCCCGGTCTATCTGACCAGGGAGGAGGGCGTACGGTTCACGCTGACGATTCTGGAATCGTTCGACCTGACTTGTGCGTCTGCGTCGCTGCTGGATGATGTCGAGCGGCTGAATGCGATCGTGGAACCGCTTGTGCGCAGTCATGCGCCGCAATGGTATTTCATCGATAATCGCATGGTATCGTAGCGCCTGCCGGTGCATGCGCGCGGGCGTCGATCCGGCGTGTGCTTTCTGCGTGCCATGCTCTGGAACGGCATGCGGTTGATGCAATGGTCAGACCCTGAAGATCTGGATAAATGATTTCTGGTATTGGAAAGGGGCGGGTAATATTTTTCCGATATTCTTTTTGAAAAGAACGAGGAGAAGAGAAGTTTCCACTGGGGAATCTGGTAAATGCTCCATCCATTTCTGATTCGGAATGTGATGACAGTCTGGGAATTATGTTTATTTTCTTGACGAATTTTTTACGTCATGGCTTAATGGTTAGTCTGCGTTAGAGGTATCGGGGACTTTTTTCAATGTACGCACGGTTCCGGCAACCGGTCGAGATTGTGGAACATGTTTCCGACACCGCCCTGGAACCGGTTCACGCGGCATATTATTCCGGGCCGCCAGGGAAATATCTGCATCTGCTTCTACAGGCCCGGCGGGATTTTCTCTCAATCTGGCGCGTGGGCGATTATCGGGAAAAAGTGTCGCAGATCCGGCTGTTGGGGCGGCAGATCGTGCTGGTGAATTCGCCCGAAATGATCCGCGACATCCTGGTGAAGCGGCGCGACAATTACGAGCGCAAGAGCCCGCAGATGCGCCGTGCGCTGGAATATCTGCTGGGCGACGGGCTGTTTATTTCCGACGGGCCGACCTGGCGGCAGCGACGCGCCCTGGTCTCGGACATCGTGCACAAGGACCGTGTGCCCGCCTTCAGCCCGATCATCGAACGGACGGCCCTGGACATGGTGCGGCGATGGCAGCAGATTCCCGACCGCACCACCATCGACATCCTGCCTGAAATGGCGGCGCTGACGGCGGAAATCATCTCGCGCAGCGTGTTCGGCCAGGAACTGGGCAATGCCGACACGGCCGAAGTGTCGGAGAGTTTTACGCAATATCAGGCGCTGGTGGACTCGACCAATCCGGGATATTTCCTGGGGCTGGACGAAGGGCTGCCGATGGTGCGCACGCCGGCTCTGCGGCGGGCGGTGCGGCGCCTGCATAACGTGATCGACCGGATCGTCGAGGACCATCTGGCGGGCCGGGGTAGCCATAACTCGATGATGGAACTGCTGGTCCGGCGGCAGAAACGCAACCCGGAACTGGGGCTGAACGCGGTGGCCCTGCGCAACGAGGCCGCCACCATCTTCATGGCGGGGCACGAGACCACGGCGGCGACGCTGACATGGGTGTGGTATCTGCTGGCCCGTGCGCCCTGGGTGGAGCGCGCGGTCCATGAGGAAATCGCCGCCGTGTGCGGTGACCGTGCCCCGACCGTGGACGATCTGCCGCAATTGCGCTGGTGCCAGGCGGTGATCGAGGAAACGCTGCGGCTGTATCCACCAGTGCCGATCCTGGCCCGCCAGAACGGCGATGCGGACCAGATCGGGGATATCGCCGTTCGGCCGGGCTCGCTGATCCTGATCGTGCCGTGGCTTCTGCATCGCACCGAAAGCCTGTTCGAGGCGCCGCATGAATTCCGGCCCGAACGCTTCATGGACGGGCGCCGGCCCGAACCCTACAGCTACATCCCCTTCGCCAGCGGGCCGCGTGTGTGTCCGGGCCAGCATTTCGGCATGACGGAGGCCATTCTCTGTCTGGCCATCCTCGCACAACGCTTCCGGGTCGTTCTGTCGCCGGACCAGAAAGTCGTGCCGCAATGTCGCCTGACGCTGCGGCCGCGCGATGGGTTGCCGGCCATGCTCGTCCACCGGCAGCCCGGCCCTGCCGGAGAGGCCGTGGCGGCGGTACCGGCTGGGCGTGTGGAACGTCCGGCTGTCGGTTGCCCTCACTCGGCCTGATCCCCATGGGCGGGGCGCGTTTGGAGGCTGTTTCCACGCCGTGCTGACAGCGGGCTGATGGCGGTTCGGCGCCAGGGCAAGCGGCTGGCTGGTGCCATGCCTCCCTGTGCTATCGGCGTTTCTGGTGCTGGCTCCGGTTGGTGTTATTTCGGTGTCATTTCGCAATGACTGGAGCGGGGCCTGTTTGAATGCGTGCATTCGAACCGGTGAAGATGCGGGTAAAAAGACTCAACGAGAGCATTTCCATCGAACCGGTTTTCGGTGGAAATGCTCTGGAATGGTTCGGGCCGCTGGCCGGGGAAACTCTGGACTTTTCATGATTGCACCGGGGGTGGTTCTGTCTTGGGCAAGGGGCTTTCGCATTGGCGGCTCCGGTCGCGGCATCGGATCTTGCGGCCCCCTCCGCAATTCCTTCTGTCATCACGCGCTCATTATTACTGTCTGAACGTCGTCGCCCTTCTCGGGGTATCGGTATTGTTCAGAACGGGATGCGTACGTGCCGCGCTATAGTGACACGAAGTATTGCGCGGAATTTCTCGTTCGACATAACGAGCCACCCGTCAGGGTTACGTCACCCGCAATGCAGGACGACGCAGTCGGGCAACGTCATATATTGAGATTGGTTCTTAACTCGTCTAACGTAAGATCCGTGTCTCGATCCTCTGTCGTTTCCGCTGGGTGGGGCCGCCAAGAGCTTACGTCAGCCCGAGTGAGTTATGTCGTCGAATGTCCTGGAGCAAGACCCTCTCCGATCTCTTTCTTAACGAGCGCCGCAAGCTGGAGGCGCTGGCCAGAAAGAGATGCACCGACCCTGAGCAGGTCGGCGATGTGGTGCAGGATGCCTTCCTCCGGCTCGCTCGGCTGCCTGCGCCCGACGCCGTTGAAAAACCGGCGCATCTTCTCTTCAAGGCCGCCGCGAACATCATGATCGACTACAATCGCCGCACCTTTCGCGAATGGGGACGCGACGGCGGCGAGCTTGATCCCGAGCATCCTTCATCGACCCCCAATGCCGAAGCGACGCAGGCGGAAACAGACCGTCGCGCGATCCTGAGCGAGGCGATCGCCGCCCTTCCCCCCGTCACCCGTGAGATTTTCGTCCGCTTCCATCTGGACGGATGCAGCTATCGTCAGATCGCCCACGAACGGGGCATGGACCTCAAGACGGTCGAATATCACCTGCGCGACGGCATGAAGGCCTGCCGCCGGCACGCTCGCGAACGCGCGTGACGCGCGGCTCGTGACGTGCGCACGCACGTGGACACGCACCGTTCTTGAGTCTCGTAGCACTTACCAAGTAAAGAAAGAAAACGGCGTCCGGCCGCCCTGCCGGCCTGACAGGTAGATATGCGGAATAATGAGCATCTTTCAGGCGATCCCTTCGATCAGGCGAATGAATGGTATCATCGCCTGCACGGTGACAGCGTAACCGAGGCGGACCGACGCGCCTTCCGGCAATGGTGCGCTCAAAGCCCCGATCACGAGGCGGCGTGGGAGGAGGTCCAGACCTTTGCCGCCGATATCAGGATGACGTTGGCGCGGCCGCCGGTTCACGTGGCCGCGCCGGCGGCCCGTCGTTCCCGTCGCCTGCGCCGGCGTGTTCTCGCCGCCGGGGGGGTCGTTATCGCTGTGACGGTTGGCGTTCAGGCGCCATCATCATGGACGGATCGTTTTCGCGCGGATTACCTGAGCGGACACGGCGAACGGAGAACGATCGCTCTGGCTGATGGCACGACGGTCATTCTTGACACCGACAGCGCGCTCAGACTGCTGCCGGACAGCGAGGGACGCGGCGTGGCCCTGCTGCATGGAGAGGCATGGTTCGCGGTCCGCCATGACGCCCTGCACCCATTCCGCGTGTGGTCCGGCAATGGACGGATTACCGATGTCGGCACGCGCTTCGACGTGCGCCATCTGGATCAGACCACGACCGTCGCGGTGGCGGAGGGGGCCGTCGATGTTTCCGTCGGGTCTTCTTCGGCGCTGCCGCCCGATCATCTTCGCCTGACCCTCGGTCAGGGCGTCACGTATGGCCGCGACGGGTTGGGCGGGATGCAGGAGGTCGATGCTTCGGCCATCGGCTCGTGGCGCACGGGAACCCTCGTGTTCCAACAACGGCCTTTGCGGGAGGTGATCGCGGAACTCAATCGCTATGAGGGGAGCCGCCTTGTGCTGGCGACGCTGAGCGGTCGGGATCGACCCGTCTCTGGCACGTTTACGGTCGGAACAGGGAGCACGGCGCTTCCCGCGCTTCAGGAGGCCCTGGGATTACGTGGCTTGCGTGTGACACCGTGGGTGACGGTGTTGTACTGAACCCCACGCGCGTAGACGTGGTTGAAACACAACGCGTTATAGCGTCCTGCTATCGTCATAGCCTGATTTTCTCAAAAAAAATCGAGGTGTATTTTCCGAAACCGTCGAATTCCGTCGTCACTACGAATGAGAGATGCAATTGCGAGTGAACATCACTTGTTCGACATCATGACGGTAGGACGGCGAAAGGCAATGCAGGTGCACGAGACCTCGAACGGGCGCGGAATTTATAGGACACAAGCCAGAAAATTCACCGTGCGACTGCTCCTGACAACTGCGCTGTGCGGCGCTTCGGGGTTCACCTCCGTTGTTGCGAATGCACAGGATATTCGCGGTTCGGTTGCTTCACGCTCTGGCGCTGCGTCTGAGGCGAGGCGCTTTTCCTTCGCGATTCCCGCGCAGTCCGTGGATGGAGCGTTGGCCGCTTTCTCCCGCGTTACGCATTTTCAGACTGTCGCGGCGGGGGAACTCACGCGAAACGTCCGCTCACCCGGCGTGAGCGGCATTATGGCACCCGACGTGGCGTTGAACCGCCTCCTCATGGGTACGGCTCTTGCTCCCCGGATAAGCGGCGATACTGTGATCTTGAGTAAAGCTTCCGCCACTATCACGCTCGGTCCTGTCCGTGTGGGGGGCATTATTGCACATCAGGATCCTACAGGACCGGGTGTTGGCTACGTTGCCAAAAATACGATGGTCGGAACGAAGACTGATACACCGATTACTGAAATCCCCAATTCTATCTATGTTATCACAAAACAGCAAATGATAGATCAGCAGCCTCAGAGTGTGCAGGACGCGCTGAAATATACTTCCGGTATCTATGCGGGCGCGATGGGAACGGCGACAAATGGTGGAAGGAATGTGAACGCAATTTGGCAGAGAGGCTTTACAACTCACCAATTTGTCGACGGACTGCTAACCAACAGCATGAGTGGTGGCGAGCCAGCATTTTTGGAACGCATCGAAGCTATCAATGGCCCAGCTTCAGTAATGTACGGAAAGCTGACGCCTGGGGGAATGATAGGGGAGTCACTGAAGAAGCCAACCGAAACTCCTATCCATAATGTTTTACTCGGGTTCGGAAACTGGGGCCGCTATGAGGCGACTTTTGATTTCAGTGGCAAAATAACAAAATCGGGGAACGTCCGTTATCGTATTGCCGCGATTGGTGTCACCCAAGGTACACAAACTGATCACATCTCATATCATCGCGTTGGTGTCTTGCCTTCGTTAACTTGGGATATCGATAAAAATACAGCATTGACGCTTATCGGAAGCTATATGTATTCGCCTGGAGACGGAACAAATGGTGGCTATTATCCGTTGCATGGGACTTTAATTACGGACGGATATAGAAGAATACCAAGGCAGAACTATTTCGGGATGCCCAACTGGAATACGCAGGGCGAACGTGATGCTATGTTCGAATATCAGTTTCACCATAAATTTAACCAATATATAAATTTCAGCCAGGTTTTCAGGTATGAAAACAGCAACTATAACGCGAAAAACATATATTATAATGGGATTGGCGATCCTAATACTGTCTATGTGCAACCCAACTGGTGGATAGAAACGTACAAAACTGTCGCGCTCGATACGCGCCTTGATGGCAAGATTACAACCGGTCCGTTTCATCACACATGGGTCGTTGGGTCGGACTTCCAACAATATCACTACACCTTGCCGTGGTGGATTGACTACACCCAGGGTACATCCGGTGTGCCAGTCAATATCTACAATCCTGACCCTATTTATACGCCTTGCTACAGCACGGCGGCGTCAGCCCACTGCGTTGGTAGCCGCTCTTTTGCCCGAAGTGACTATTTTCAGGAAGGCGTATATTTTCAAGATCAGATTAAATGGCAGAAGTTATCCATTCTGCTCGGAGGCAGGCAGGACTGGGTGAATTATAAGACGTATTCAAGAACGACAAACTTTTCAAACGCCGGGAATAAAAGCGTCTCTATGGCGAGTAACTTCTCAAAAAGCCCGGAACCACAGAGCGCGTTCACATGGAGGGCAGGCATAATTTATAATTTCGATTTCGGACTGACGCCTTATTTCAGTTATGGAACGTCGTTTGTTCCGCAAAACTCGACGAATTGGCAGGGGCAACCTTTCGCACCGTTGACAGGACGCCAGCTTGAGGCTGGGCTGAAATATAAAGTTCCTGATAAAGACATTCTGCTGACAGCCGCAGCCTTTCGTATTGATGAAGACCATTATCTGATTCAGGACATGGTTCATACGAACTTTAGCGCAGATGCAGGCCGAGTCAGGTCTCAAGGTTTTGAAGTGTCGGCCAATGCAAACGTTACAAGGGATCTGCGGCTGATAGCGTCATACAGCTATACGGATGTCCGATATGCCACCACGAATAGAAAGGCGAGACGGTTTAACCCGTACACGGGAGCGAGTTACGGCGCTGCTATTTCTCAGTCGGGTATGGCTGTTCCTTACGTCCCTCGCAATATGGTGTCGGGCTTTTTTGATTATACATTTCCGAAAAATATTCTTGACGGTTTTGGAGTGAATTGGGGAGCACGGTACGTCGGATTTACGTACATCGATAGCGTCGAATCCTTTAAGTCACCCGCTTATGTGTTGTTTGACGTTGGAGCGCACTACGACTTTGGAAGAGCGATTTCGTCCCTTAAAGGTTTGAAAGCACAATTAGCCATTTCAAATCTCACAAATAAATACTACACCGCATCGTGTGGTACAAACCAATGTTACCTAGGCCAAGGGCGGCGCGTGTATGGCAACCTGACCTATAGCTGGTGAAATTTCCCACCCCGAACTACAGCACTTTTTTCCTATTAAATTCAGCATCTTGTCCCGCGTTTCAATGCCAAAGTCGTGGGGTAGGCATGCTGCAAGAAGCGTGGGCTGCTCCCGGCGATATGCGAGGGGCAACCCATGTCAGAGTCGGTGGGTGATGTGGCGCAACATGCGTGGGGCGTCGCGGCAATTTCCAAAATGTCACGTCGCAAGGCGTGAGTGTTCGGCCAAGATCGTTATCAGTCCTTTTTGCTGGCTTGCAGGCTGGTTAATTTCCTTGGCGCTCTGATTGTCTGGCTTTTTGACGATGGCTACTTACTGATGCTCAAAGCCATTGGCGGCGGCGCGGCGAAGGTTCGAAATAACCACCATGCGGTGAAACGGTGCGATCACCGTGATATAGATCCGGCCCAGTCGATTGTGGCAGTGGACTACGGTCGTCGCCGAGAGGCGGGAGGGACCATTGACGGTTCGCTGGACGAGCAGAGAAAGACGAAAATCCAGGTGTCTGTCATTTGCTCCCAGGATGATTTCGTCGGGGTGCGATGCGAGAACCGAGAAAAAGTTGATTTTATCTTCGTTTCCGGATTGGCGCAGATCGGACGAGGTTTTGACGTTGAAACGGGCCATCACCATATCGCGGATAAAGAGCAGCGCGCGGAACCAGAGCGTGGGCTTTCCAAAAACCGACTGCGCGATCACGCGCATATCCACCGTAGAGGCGGGAGGAAATGCGACCTCATAGGAATCAGTGAAGTTCGCGCCCTTGTACCAATCGGCGACGCCGCTTTCTCGGGGAGGTGTACGTTTGGTAACTGTTGTCCTGAAAGCCATAACCTGGCGATATTCCCGAAAGGGTTTGAACTGGCCGCTAACGCGGGTCAGTATGACAATGCATGTTTGAGACGTCAAAAGACGCCAAAATCAAAATCAAACTAGGAAATTCTCAACGGCGAACCCGATGCTCCGTGCATCGCAATGCGGAAGCGGTCCGCCTCGTCGCTGTCCGGGCTGATGGCGTGCGGGGTCTGTGGCGTCTGTGGCGGCGAGGTTGGGATCAACGTCAGTAGCCGCTTCGGCTGTGAGAGCCTGACCGGACATGTGGGCTGGCGCGCGAGAGCGGCCCGTTTCGGGCCGCGCCCGAAAGGTGTTTTCGCGCATCGGAGCGGAGTGGCCTTGATGGCCATGAGCACCGACGCGCAGGAAACGCGCGTCGGATCGCCGCCAGCGCGCATGTTCGGTCAGTCTCTGAGAGACCGGAAGGGGCAGGGAGGTGGCGCAGGCCATGCGTGCCCGTCATTGGCGGCATTGTGCTGACGCCCGGCCCGAAGCTGGGCGGGGTTCATGCGCGCCTGCGCGACGAACTGGTGGCGATCCTCAATCTGGCGAAATGGCGTGCTGCCCATGGCATCAGAGGCGGAAACGGCGCGAAGCCGGAATGTTCCGCCGTGGTGACACATTTCGCTGCCAGCAGCCCTTAACCTCGGGTTATGGCAGGAGGATTTTTTAGATCGTTGACCGCCAATATTATTTTACCGTAATGTTACGTTGGCGAATAATTATTATTCAGAACAAAGAGTTAGCGCGGCAGGACGCCTCTGATGCCAGCCTTGTGGCCGGGCCGGAGGATGGCCGCACCAGTATGTATCGCGTCTGGCGGGAGAGAGAAAATGAAAGTTCGGCAATGGTCGACGCAGGGGCCTCGTGTCAGGGCCGGGTTGCTTCGCACGACGGCGATTGCCGGCCTTGCAGTGGTTTCGGCTCTCTCCTCGGCGGGCGCCGCCGAAAAAACGGCCTCCGCCCACAAGCCGCATGGGAAGAAGGCCCATCAGGGCGCGGTGGCCCCGGTGGCCGCCACCGGGGCCGCCATCGGGGCCGCGCGGCCTTCCGGCGCGGCGCACCCCCGCCGCGCGGCACCGGCCCGGCATGATGATCCGGAAGCGATCCAGGTCCAGGCGTCGCGCGTGCGCAGCCATGGTGCCGAGGTGGCCGTTACCCGCGCGGTGATGGATCGTTTTGTTGCTGGCACGAACCCGATGCAGATCCTGGCCATGACCACGCCGGGGGCCAATTTTACCTCGACCGATGCCTTCGGCCTGGATACCTACGGCAATACGTTCTATGTGCGCGGCTTCACGCAGATGCAGATCGGGGCGACGCTGGACGGCATTCCGCTGGGCACCCAGGGGTTCGCCAACTATAACGGCGTGTCGATTACCCAGGCGATGATCCAGGATGATCTGGGCGGGTTGACGATGTCGCAGGGGGCGGGGGCCCTGGATTCGTTCTCGGCGCAGAATCTCGGCGGGGCGATGACCTATACGACCTCCGACCCCAAGGACAAGGCCGGGGGCAAGATCAGCCAGACATTCGGCAGCTACAATGCCTATCGCACCTATGGGCGCGTGGACAGCGGCATCCTGAACCCGACCGGCACCAAATTCTACGCCTCCTTCGCCCGCACCAAAACGAATATGTGGAAAGGACAGGGCTATCAAAGCGAATTGCAGGCCGATGCCAAGGTCGTGCAGCCGGTCGGCGAGCGGGGCCGGATAACCGCCTTCTTCGGATATGGTAATTTCACGCAGGGCAATTACCTGACCTTGACGAAGAACATGTGGCAGAAGATGGGCCGCTATACGACCTATCTGAAGCCTGATTACGAAAAGGCCAAGCTCTGGGCCTATTATGCGCAATATACCAGCGACGTGCCGCCGGGTTATGAGGGCGTTCTGTCCAACGACGAGATCGGCGATTATGCCTGGGATGGCTCCCAGGTGCAGCGCACCTATCTGTCGGCGGTTACGGGGCATTTCGATCTGTTCAGGAATGTCTCTTCGGATACCGTGGCCTATGGCGACGTCAGCAGCGCCATCCATGGCGGCACCAATAACTTCGTGACCTCGCCCAGCTATGGCGTGCCGGCGTTGCAGCCCGATGGCACGGTCTCGGGGGTGCCGATGGCGCTGGGGATGGCCCATGCCGCCATGCGCCGGCTGGGCTTCACGCAGAAAGTCTCGATCGAGGCGCCGCACAACAACCATATCGAGACCGGCCTGTGGTATGAAAACAACCAGTGGGTCTATAACTCGCGCCTGTATGAAGATTACCTGCACGACGCGCATAACTGGAACTCGGACTTCAAGCCCAGCCAGGCGCATACGTGGTTCGACGATACGTACAACACCAATACCTTTCAGTTCTTTTTGCAGGATCGCTGGACGATCATCCCCGGCATGACCCTGCTGGCCGGGTTCAAGTCCCTGACCCAGACGACGCATGGCGGAACGAAGCACGATTTCACCGACCAACTCGATGCCGAAGGCTGGAACACCTATTATCGGCATCCCGCGACCGGCACGCTGACCGCGTCATCGGCTTTCCTGCCGCATTTCAACTTCGATTATCATTTTCTCGATCATCACGAATTCTACTGGGATATCGCGGAGAACATGCGCGCTTACGATTACTACTCGCAGACGTCGAGCAGTACGGCGTGGGGTGGTTTGGGCAATTCCCGGCAGAGCGCGCAGCAGGTTTTCGATGCGAACAAGAACGTGCTGCGGCCGGAGCGGACCTGGAACTACATTGTCGGCTACCGGTATGATTCGCGCTTCTTCTCGGGCAGCGTCGATTTCTATCATACCGATTATTACAACCGTCTGGCCTCCATTACCGAAGGCAGTTCGGCGACGGCGCATAGCGCCTATCTGAATGTCGGGCGGGAGACCATGAACGGCGCGGATGTGATGGCGACGATCCGCCCCGTGCGGGGGCTGGAGATTACCAACAGCTTTAGCTGGAACGATGCGGAATATCAGAGCCGTTCGATCAATTACAGCGGTGCCACATACAGCCTGAAGGGCAAGCGGCAGGTCTATTATCCGAAGTTCATGTACAAGGCGAACCTGAACTATACCTGGCGTGAAGTGATGTTCAATTTCAACGCGAACTATATCAGCTCGCGGCCCATGACCTATCTCAACGACGAGTCCATCCCGGCCTACTGGGTAACGAACCTGAACCTGGCGTATAATTTCGGCAAGATCGGCTTTACGCAGAATCTCAAGGCCACGCTGGGTGTGACCAACCTGTTCGACAAGAACTATATCGGCGGTGTCTATGGCGCGGCGTCGGTTTCGGGTGACGACAATGCCAATCTGTTCGTCGCGGCGCCGCGCGAATTTTATGGCACGATCTCGGCCGAATTCTGATATCGGCTCCGCCGGGCCGGTGTGGCCCGGCGTCCTGCTTCCACCTGTCCGAGGATGATTGGCTCGTGAGAAAGATCCTGTTGCTGTCTGCCTGTCTGGTCGCCCTGCCGTGGATGGCGATGGCGGGGGAACCCTCCACGCCCGACGGGGGCATCGCCGCCGACATGCCGGAGCATTTCCAGGTGCAGGATTCCAGCTTCGGCTATGTGCGTCGGGATGTGATGATCCCCATGCGCGATGGCGCGAAGCTGCATACGGTCATCATCATTCCCAAAGGTGCCCATGGCGCGCCGATCCTGCTGACGCGCACCCCCTACAGTGCCGACCACATGGTCTCCTTCGGGTCCAGCGGCAATATGGGGCCGATCCTTCAGGGGTATGACAACATGCCCGACGTGATCGCGGATGGCGGGTATATCCGCGTCATTCAGGATGTGCGGGGCAAATACGGATCGGAAGGGCGGTATGTGATGAACCGCCCGATGCGCGGCCCGCTGAACGCGACCGCGGTCGATCACAGCACCGACACCTGGGATACGATCGAATGGCTGGTGCACAACCTGCCGGAAAGCAACGGCAAGGTTGGCATTATCGGTGTGTCGTATGACGGTTATACCGCGATCACCGCGCTGTTTCATCCGCATCCGGCGCTGAAGGTCTCGGTGCCGATGAACCCGATGGTCGATGGCTGGATGGGTGACGACTGGTTCCATAACGGGGCGTTCCGCGAGGAAATGCTGCCGTATATCTACGAGCAGGACGGCACGCCGAAGAATACGACCACCTGGTGGGCCAGCCAGTACGATTCCTATGACGTGTTCCTGCGGGCCGGGTCCGCCGGGGCGGCCGGGCGCATGCGCGGCATGGAGCAGATCGGCTTCTTCCGCCAGATTCTGGCGCATCCGGCCTATGACCAGTGGTGGCAGCTTCAGGCGATGGATCGGCTGTTGCCGCGCGAGGGGCTGACGGTGCCGACGATGCTGGTCCACAGCCTGTGGGACCAGGAGGACAATTACGGCGCCATCGCCCTGTATTATGCGCTGGAGAAAGATCCGGCGGCGGCGGCGCATCTCTGGCTGGCCGTCGGACCCTGGAACCATGGCGGCGAGATCCATGAGGCCAGCACGATGGGGCCGGTCAGGCTGCGCTCCGACACCGGCCTGTATTTCCGCCAGAACGTTCTGGAACCGTTCCTGGCGCATTACCTCAAGGACAGCAGCATTCCGTTGCCCGCGCGCGTCACGGCGTTTCGTAGTGGCGAGAACAGGTGGGAGCGTGACAGCGCGCTGCCGCCGCATGATTGCGCTTCGGGCTGCACGGTGCTGCATCTGCAACCCGGCCAGGGGCTTGGCGCGCAGGCGCCGGGTGCCGATGCGGGGGTGGCGCGCTATGTGTCGGACCCCGAGCATCCGGTGCCTTATGTGGCGCGGCCCGTCGTCTCGAAAGGGCGGCCGGATTCGAACTGGCGGAACTGGCTGGCGACCGACCAGCGCAACATGGCGGCCCGCCCCGATGTGCTGAGTTTCACCTCGCCGGTGCTGACGGCGCCGTTCGTCGTCCGTGGCCAGCCGCATATGCATCTCACGGCCGCCACCACGGGCACCGATGGCGATTTCGTCGTGAAGCTGATCGATGTCTATCCCGACGAGGTGGCCGACCAGCCGGAGATGGGCGGGTATCAGCTCATGATCAGCGCCGACATCCTGCGCGGGCGTTATCGCGAGAGCTTCGCGCAGCCGCATCCCATTCCGGCCAATGTGCCGCAGACCTATGACATGGTGCTGCCGCTGGCGAACCATACGTTCCTGCCGGGGCATCGGATCATGATCCAGATCCAGTCAAGCTGGTTCCCGCTCTATGACCGCAATCCGCAGACCTATGTGGAGAATATCTTCCTCGCGCCGAAGGACGCCTATCGTCCGGCCACGGTCAGCGTGGATATCGCCCGGAGCTGGCTGGAGGTTCATGGCGGCGCATCAGCGGGCCATTGAGGCTCCGGTCCCGCTGGGGGTGGCGATTCGCCGAGCGGTGACGCGGGCGCCGTTTCGGCCCGCACCGTGACAATACGGTGACGGCCACGCTCCATCGGCGCTTTGCCGTCTCGATCAATTTCAACGACGATTTCGACCGGGATGGCGTGAGGTTTCCGGAAATCGGGCCGACGCGATATTCCGCGCGGGCGGGGCGGTCCTGCATGCTGTGGTCCCGTGACGCAGGACGCCGCATGCCTGCCGGTTCCTTGTGCCGGGCCGCCCGTCGACCAGAACGATGCAATTTTGCAACATGTTCTGGTGAAGGCGATCAATTATGATATTGACGGTTGCTTGCGAAAGCCGGCTGCTGATACGAACTTGTCCGAGTGGTCAGTTTCCTTGAATTATTGTGATATTCCGATGAATTCGGGGAACGTTGGTGCTTTTTTCCCTCATGACAAGCATAAGGCCGTCCTTTACATGGTCATACGTCTCCGCTTGAGTGTTCTTCTTGCCAGCACCGCCATTGCCGGCCTGACCGGCACGACAGCGCGTGCCCAGACGACCAGCGTTGCCTCCAGCGCCACGACTGCGGCGTCGACGCCCGCTGTTTCGCAGGCTGCTCCGGCCCAGGGTGAACCGAAGGCGGAGGTCGTCAACGTGACCGGCCGCACCGCGCTTACCCGCTCGCCCGGCGCGGGCCTGATGCGGGTCGAGACGGCGCCCAAGGCGATTCAGACCATCACGCGCGACTTCATCTCGAAGCAGTCGCCGACCACGAACATCCAGCAGATCCTGAAGATGCTGCCCAGCGCCAACGTGATGGACCAGGATTCCTTCGGCCTGTACTCCGGATCGACGATGGTGCGGGGCCTGGACCAGACCAATATCGGTTGGACCCTGGATGGCATGCCGCTGAACGATATCGGCGGCGGCCAGTTCTATTCGAATGAAGTGCTGGAGGCCGAGGACCTGGAGACGGTTTCCCTGCTACCGGGTTCGGTCAATCTTGACAGTCCGATCGTCAGCGGTGCCGGTGGTCTGGTCGCGGCGACGATGAGCAACCCTTCGCACAAGATGGGCGGCCTGATGGATATTTCGTTCGGTTCGTTCGACATGACGCGCCAGTTTCTGAAGCTGAATTCGGGCGATATCGGCAATAGTGGCGTGCGGTTCATGTTCGCCTTCAGCCATACCAAGGCCAACAATTATCGCGGCCCCGGCCTGTCCGAGAAATTCCATTACGATTTCAAGCTCGTGAAGGATTTCGAGAACGGAAGCCATACCGGCCTGACCGTTTCCTACAATGACCAGGTCAACGATTCGTTCCTGAATCCGAGCCTGTCGCAATATCGCAAGACCGGCTACAGCACGAACTACGATGCCGATTACGGCGGCGTGAAAGATACCGGCTATTACAAGCTGCACGTCAATCCGTTCCGCAACGTCGTTGCTATCCTGCCGACGCATATCGTCGTCAATTCGCGCCTGTCGATCGACGACAGCGCCTATTTCTGGCACGGGATCGGCAACGGCACCGGCGCTACGACGCTGACCGAGGGCAAGACCTATTACGGCGGCACGTATGTGCCGATCGATCTGACTGGCGACGGAAAGGTGACGAGTGGCGCCACCTATCTGGCCCTGACGCCGTCGAACCAGGAACAGTTCCGTCCGGGCAATACGATCAAGGTCAACTACCAGCTTGGCAGCCATCATCATCTGACGGCCGGCTGGTGGTACGAATATTCCAACCTGCTGCAATATTCGCCTGTCGGCATGGTCAACCAGACGACCGGTGAGCCGGACAATATCTGGGGCACCCGAGCCCTGATCAAGATGCCGAACGGCCAGCCATACAATTATCGTGACTTCCTGAGCCTGGCGCAGGTCAACATGCTGTTTATCGGCGACAGCATGGATTACTTCGATCGCAAGCTGCATATCGATCTGGGCTTCAAGGAAGCCATGATGACGCGGCGGGTCTATAACTACGTCTATGGTCCCGACGGCACCTATAATCGCAACCTGCATGTGGCCGAGCCGCTGCCGCAGATCGGCATTGCCTGGAACTTCAACCGTCACCATCAGATTTTTGTGGATGGCGCAACGAACTTCAAGGTGCCGTCGAACACCTCGCTCGTTGATTATTATTCCAACACCTCGGCGGCGCGGGTTCAGCGTGGCGGAGCGTCAACGCCGCAATATTCGATCTCCGAGGAAATCGGCTATCGCTATACTGGCGATACGGTTATCGGCAGCGTGTCCTTCTTCAACTACAACATGACCAATCGCCTGCTGACCCTGAACCAGTATGAAAACGGGACCAGCTACAGCCAGACCGTCAATGCCGGCGGCCAGACGTCGCGTGGCGTCGATGTGCAGGTGTCGACGCGGCCGATCCTGTATCATCTGCGGCCCTATGCCTCGTTCGAGTATCTGAGCGCGAAGATCGACAACAATATCGGAACGACGAGCACCCTGAATGGTGCTACCATTTCCGATTACCTGCCGACGAAGGGCAAGAGCCAGATCAATAGCCCGAAGGTGATGGCGGCGCTTGGCCTGGATTATGACGACGGACACCTGTTCGTGGGGGCGCAGATCAAATATGTCGGCAAGCAGTACGCCACGCTGATGAATGATAGCTCGATCCCGAACTACATTACCGATGCCGTCAATATCGGCTATCGTTTCGGCAGCCTCGGCTTTCTGAAGTCGCCGCAGGTCCAGCTCAATATGACCAACCTGACCAATGCGAAGTTCCGCAGTGGAATCTACACGTTCCAGAACACGCTCAATGGGGTCACCGGAGTGAGGGGCGGCGCCATTGCCGGTGCGCAGCCTGTCTATTATCTCCAGACGCCCTTCACGGCCGTTGTGACGGTTTCGACCGGCTTCTGATCCATGCGGCGCCCTGCGGGGCGCCGTTCAGGGAAACGGGCGTTCTACAGGAAGCCTTTCAGCGAACGGGTTCGCTGAAAGGCTTTTTCATATCCGCGAGGCGCGGAAAAGCGTCGTCCGGCCGGTGGTCGTGCCAGGACAGGACAATGACGGGCGTCATGAAGGCCAGACATTCCGTATAGAGCAGACCGATCATGATCCGCTGGCCGAGTTCCACGCCATTGATGGGCTTATCGGCCGCCAGCACATGGAATGCGATCAACGCCAGGCCGCAGGAGGATAGTGCCGCGATGGTGACAGCCAGCGTCATCCAGTATTGTCCGACGATGCGGCGTTCGGCCTCCGTGCGATCGTCCGCCGGTTTGCTCAGGATCGGGTGGCGCGCGCGGAGGGTGTTGAGCCATAAAGACGAGAGCATGAAGAAAAACCAGACCGTGGCCATCGCCCATCTGTGATAGGGACCCAGTACCTGCCATGCGGCGATGCCGACCGTGACCGCGCAGAGTGTCAGCGGTATCCATGGTTTTGGTGCCAGACGTGGCGCGGGGGGCTGGGGGGGGACGGCGAAATCCACCCCAAGCCGAACCAACGGTGCCATCAGGACCATGGCACCGTGATCGAGCGCGGCGGTCAGCCGGGCGTTGGCGCGGGCGAAGGCGGAAGAGTAGGGGAATGTACTATCCTGCTCGTCCTGCGCCATGACGTTTTTCCCTTATTTGCCGGTGCCGCCGACCGTGAGGCCGGTCATCTTCAGGGTCGGCTGGCCGACGCCGACCGGCACGCCCTGACCACTTTTACCGCAGGTGCCGATGCCGGGGTCAAGCGCCATGTCGCCGCCGATCATGGAGACTTTGGTCATCGCATCCGCGCCGTTGCCGATCAGCGTGGCGCCGCGCACCGGCGCGGTCACCTTGCCGTCTTCGATCAGGTAGGCTTCCGAGGCCGCGAAGACGAATTTGCCTGACGTGATGTCCACCTGTCCGCCGCCGAAATTGACCGCGTACAGGCCGCGCCTTGTGGAGCGGATCATCTCCTCGGTGGTGGCGTTGCCGCCCAGCATGATGGTGTTGGTCATGCGCGGCATCGGTGCGTGGGCGTAGGACTGGCGGCGGCCGTTGCCGGTGGGGCGCACGCCCATCAGCCGTGCGTTCATCCGGTCTTGCAGGTAGCCGGTCAGGATGCCGTCCTCGATCAGCACGGTGCGGCCGGTGGGGGTGCCTTCGTCATCGACCGTCAGGCTGCCCCGCCGCTCGGGCAGGGTGCCGTCATCGACCACCGTGACGCCGGGGGCGGCCACGCGCTGGCCCATCAGTCCGGCGAAGGCGGACGTGCCCTTGCGGTTGAAATCGCCCTCCAGACCATGGCCCACGGCCTCGTGCAGCAGGATGCCCGGCCAGCCGGCGCCCAGCACCACTTCCATCTCGCCGGCCGGGGCGGGCACGGCGTCGAGATTGACCAGGGCCATGCGCAGGGCTTCGTCCACCGCGCCTTTCCACACCGCCTCGTCCAGCAGGCGGGTGTAGGCATAGCGGCCGCCCATGCCGTGGCCGCCGCTCTCGCGCCGTCCGCCGCGCTCCACCACCACCGAGACGTTGAGCCGCACCAGCGGGCGGAGGTCGGCGACGCGGGTGCCGTCGCCGCGGACGATCTGCACCGCCTGCCATTCCGCCGCCAGCGAGGCCGAAACCTGCACCACGCGCGGGTCGCGGGCGCGGGCGTAGGTATCCAATGCCGACAGCAGGGCGGCGCGGGAGGCGAAATCGGTGTCGCCCAGGGGGTTGGCGTCGCCATACAGGCGCTGGTTGGTGGCCCGCGGGGGTGCCGCCATGGTGCCGGAGCGGCCGGCGCGCACCTGCGTGACCGTATCGGCGGCGCGTCTGATGGCGGATTCGCTGAGTTCGTCGGAATGGGCGAAGCCGGTTTCCTCGCCCAGGATCGCGCGCAGCCCGAAGCCCGACGAGGTGTCGAAGGTGGCGGAGCGGATGACGCCGTCATCCAGCGAGATGAATTCGCTTTCGCGGTATTCCAGGAACAGCTCGCCGTCATCCATGCCGTCCAGCGTGCGGCGGACCAGCGCCTCGGTGCCCGAACGGTCGAGCGTGGCGCCCGCGCGGTCGAAGAACAGCCGGTCGGTCGCCGTCAGCGGATTCAGGATCTGGTCGGTCATGCTCATCGAGGGTGGACTCCGGACGGTGCGCGGGAACGGGAGGGCAGGATGCGTGATGCGCTTTTGGAATTCATAATCGTATTCCGATGTGGGGCGAAAGCGCCGGCTTGACCAGTGCCGCCCGATGCTGGCCACCGGATGAACTTCGCGCCATCCGGGTCGTTTTTCTTATGCGCCTTCGGTGTCTCAGGGCATTCTGTCCGTTCAACATCCTGAGCGAGCAAGGATTTTCTGCCTGGTGACGTTCTCTATCCCGGTGCGACGCGCCATGAAGCCCGGTCGCGATTCCGCCACCTCCCTGTCTTTCCGCCGCACGCGGCCGCGTGCGGTGGCGTTGCTGGCCGCCGGGCTGGCATGGCCTGTCGTGCCGTCGGCGGTGGCCGCACCGGAGGCTGTGCCCGCCCAGGCACCTGCCCAGACATCGGTGTCGGCACCGGTGCCGGTTGTCGCGACCGGTTCCGCGCCCGCGCCTGCCCAGGCTTCGGGTTCGGCATCCGTGCCCGCGCCCGGTTCGGCGGCGGCGCCCGCGCAGGTCTCGGCTCCGGCTCCGGCTCCGGCTCCGGCCCCGGCTGTGGCGTCCGGGGCGGCTCCGGAGCCTGCGCAGGCGCGGGTTGCGGCTGTTGCTGCCGCGCCGGGTTCCGCCCCGGTATCCGCCGCCGATCTTCTGTCGCCGCCTTCGGTCGCGCTGGATGGGCTGTTCGCCGCCATTTCCGCAGCCCGGATCTTCGCCGATGCCAAGACGGCGGCCGATGCCGTGCCCGACCGCGCGCCCGCCGACCTGCTGGCGGAATACAGGCGGGCGAAAGGGGAGTCGGGGTTCGACCTGACCAGTTTCGTCGCCCAGCATTTTTCGGTGCCGCAGCAGCGCCTCGTCTCCTATCGCCGGCATCAGGACGAGAGCGTGCGCGAATATATCGACGGCATGTGGGACGTGCTGAGCCGGCCGCCGGATCGGCCGCCGCCGTTCTCGTCGCTGCTGCCGTTGCCCGAGCCCTATGTGGTGCCCGGTGGGCGGTTCCGCGAACTCTATTACTGGGATTCCTATTTCACGCTGATCGGGCTGTCGGAGAGCGGGCGGTTCGACCTGCTGCGCAGTACGGTGCGCGACATCGCCTCGCTGATCGACGGCTACGGGCATATGCCCAACGGTAGCCGCACCTATTATCTCAGCCGTTCGGAGCCGCCCTTTTTCGCGCTGATGGTCGATCTGCTGGCGCGGCATGACGGGCCGCAGACCTACGTGACCTTCCTGCCGGAAATGCAGCGCGAATATGACTATTGGATGGAGGGGGCGGAGGGACTGGCGCCCGGTACCGCCCATCGTCGCGTGGTGCGTCTGGCCGACGGAACCGTGATGAACCGGTACTGGGACGACCGGGACACGCCGCGCGACGAGAGCTATCCGCAGGATATCGCCACGGCGGCGGCATCGGATCGTCCGGCTGCCGAGATCTATCGCAATCTGCGCGCCGGGGCGGAGAGCGGCTGGGATTATTCCTCGCGCTGGCTGGCCGACGGCCACACGCTGACCACGATCCATACCATCGACCTGCTGCCGGTGGACCTGAACAGCCTGATCGCGCATCTGCAACAGACGCTGGCCCATGCTTACGGGGTGCGGGGCGACCAGGTTCAGGCGCAGCGTTATGCGCAACTGGCGACCGGGCGGATCGCCGACATCCGGCGGGTGATGTGGGACCCGGCCCAGGGGGCGTTCTTCGATTACGACTGGACGAAGCAGAAGCTGTCGCCGGTTCTGTCGACGGCGACGCTGGTGCCGCTGTTCCTGGAAGCCGCGACGCCCGAGCAGGCGCGTGCGGTGGCGGCGACGGTGCGCGCCCGGCTGTTGAAACCGGGCGGGCTGGTGACGACCGAGACGGCGACCGGCCAGCAATGGGACGCGCCGAACGGCTGGGCGCCGGAGGAATGGATGGCCATCATGGGGCTGGCCCGCTACGGGGAGGACGATCTGGCCCGCGAGGTCGCCACGCGGTGGATGGCGCGGGTGGTGACGACCTATCAGGCATCGGGCGTGCTGCTGGAAAAATACGACGTGGTGAACCCGTCGATCAGCCCCATGGGTGGGGCCGGGGGCGGCGAATACCCGATGCAGATCGGCTTCGGCTGGACGAACGGCACCTTGCTGGACCTGATGAAACGCTATCCGGGGGCCACGCCGCCCTCGGTGGCGCCTTCGGTCGATGCGGTGCCGGCGGCCACCGCTTCACCGTCCGGCGCCCCACATGCGGCGCCCGAGTGAAGACGGGGACTGGAAGGTGATGGGAGTTTGGAGAGCCTGGGCGGACATGGGGGCAGGTGAGCGAGAGTGCCGCGAAGCGGCACGGCCGTCGTGTGTTGCCGAGCACCGGCGCGGAGTGGCCTTGATGGCCATGAGCACCGGAGCGCAGGAAACGCGCGTCGGATCGCCGCCAGCGCGCATGTCCGCCCAGGCTCTCAGACGCGGCCGACGCCGCGCAGCCGGTGTAGCGCCACGATGGCGACGGTCAGCAGGACGGCGCCCCAGGTCTGGTGCACGGTGCCGGCCCAGGCGGGCACGACCAGCAGCAGGGTGGTGACACCCAGGGCGTACTGGATCAGCACCGCCCAGCCCAGGAGCATCAGAATGTCTTGCGCCGGCTTGCCCAGTTGCGGCGTGCGCAGGCCGCTGAAGACAGTGGCGCCGATGACCAGCGCGGTGACGGTGGCCAGCAGCCGGTGGTCGAACTGGACGGCGGGGATGTTGGCGAACCAGTTGAGCCAGAACGGCGACAGCTTGGCGTAGCCCTGCGGGATCAGGTGCCCTTCCATCAGCGGAAAGGTGTTGTAGGCGAAGCCTGCATGCGTCCCGGCGGTGAAGCCGCCGGCGATGATGGTGATGCCGATCAGGATCGTGGCGCACCAGACCAGCCGCCTGGTGCGCACGACCGCGACCGTGGCGGGAATGAAGGCGGGGGACGGGGTGCGGATCGACAGGGCCGTCCACAGGATGGCGATATAGAGCGCGAAGGCGCAGCACAGATGCAGGACCAGACGCACCGGTTCGACCGCCGTGCTGTTGGCGTCAAAGCCCGAGGCGACCATGAACCAGCCCACGGCGCCTTGCAGGCCGCCCAGCACGAAGAACAGGAGGAGCCGTGCGATCAGCCCGCGGGTGAGTGCGCCCGTGACCGCGAACCAGATCAGCGGCACCAGCAGCACCAGTCCGATCAGCCGGCCCCAGAAGCGATGGGTCCATTCTGCCCAGAAGATCTTCTGGAAGCCGGCCAGCCCGAACCCGTCATGCAGGATCTTGTATTGCGGGATGGTCTGATACAGCGCGAACTGGCGCTCCCATTCCGCATGGGACAGGGGCGGGATCATGCCCGTGACCGGGCGCCAGTCCATGATCGACAGGCCCGAGCCGGTCAGGCGCGTATAGCCGCCCAGTGCGATCATGCCGAGCAGCATGAAGCAGATCACGAACAGCCACATGGAAATGCGCTTCCGGTTGCGGGGCGAGATGGACGCGGCAGCGTCGTGGGCGGCGGCGGTCTGCGGGATGGTATGTACGGACATGAAGGGGATTTAGACCTGCCTTGCTGCCGGTCGCAAGCCGATGCTAGTGCATGGCCCGCGCCCCCGGACGCCGGGATGTGCCTCCTGCCGCCATGCCCTGAATGATTCCAGCAGCGGACCTGACGCCATGGCCTCTTTTTTTCCTCGTCCCGACCCGTGCGCGGCATGACGGAGCGCGCTGTTGTCGACCCCCCGCGTGGCGGCGGGTTGGCCGTGCTGGCGCGGCCGGCGCTGATGGTGGCGGCCTGCATTGCGGTGGGGCTGGCGCTGCGCCATGCGCCGGGTCTGCGGGGGATGCTGGGCGATACCGCGCTGCTGCGGGACGGCATGGCGGGGCGGATGGTCTTTCTGCTGGTGGGGTCGGCGATCTGCGCCGTGGGGTTGCCGCGCCAGCTTGTCTGTTTTGCCGCTGGAGTGGCGTACGGTGCGCCCGAGGGGATCGTGCTGGCCAGTCTGGCGACGCTGGCGGGGGCGGCCGGCGGGTTCGGCTGGGCGCGCGGGGTCGGGCGGGCGAGCGTGCGGCGGCGGCTGGCCGGGCGGCTGGCCCGGCTGGACGGGTTCGTGACCGCGCATCCCTTCACCGCCATCCTGACCATTCGCCTGCTGCCCGTGGGCTCGGCGCTGATGCTGAATCTGCTGGCCGGGGTTTCGGGGGCGGGGTTCGTGCCGTTCATGCTGGCGACGCTGCTGGGCAGCCTGCCGCAGACGGTGGTGTTCGTGCTGCTGGGGGGCGGTGCCCGGATCGGGCATGGCTGGCAGGTGGGGCTGGCGGCGGTGCTGTTCGCCGGGTCCGGGGCGCTGGGGCTGTGGCTGGCGCGGCGCATGGCGTCGCGGGGTGTGGCTCCCGAGGCGCGTTCCCCCAAGGCGCGTGCCCCCAAGGCGCGTGCCCCCGGTGTGCCGTGAACGTGCCATCTTGTGGCCCCGTTCCCCCCGTCTGATCGGGGGGTGGGCGGTGTCGCCGGGGCTGTTGCGTGTATGCACCGCGTCAGGCGAAATGCAGCCTTACAGTATTTATATGATGAAATCCGGTGACACGCTGAGATAGTAGGTCCCGACGATCTCAAATGGAGTGCCGCCGATGGCGCCACCTGCGATAGCCGCGAGATCCGACGATGCCCCTGCCACCGCTTCCGTTGCCCGGCCCATGAACTGGATTGCCATCCTGCTTGGGTTCCTGACGGCTGTGGGGCCGGTATCGACGGATATCTACCTTCCCGCCTTCCCGGCGCTGGAAGCGTCGCTGCACGCCCAGGCGGGCTCGGCTGAAATGACGCTGGCGATCTGGTTCGTCGGCCTCGCGATCGGGCAGATCACGATGGGGCCGCTCTCCGACCGGTTCGGGCGGCGCATGCCCATGCTGGTCGGCACGCTGATCTATACGCTGGCCTCGGTCGGCTGCGCCCTGGCGGGGGATATCTGGACCTTTTCCAGCTTTCGCCTGCTGGCGTCGCTGGGGGCGTCGGCCAGTCTGGTGATCCCCAGTGCCTGCGTGCGCGATATTTCGTACGGCAACGAGGCCGCGCGCCTGATGTCGCGGCTGGTGCTGGTGATGGGCGTGGTGCCGGTGCTGGCGCCGACCATCGGCGGCTTCGTGCTGTCCTTCACCACCTGGCGGTCGATCTTCTGGGCCTCGGCGGCCTATGGGCTGGTCTGTACCGTGCTGGTGGCGCGGGTGCTGCCCGAAACCCTGCCGGAGCGCGAGCGCAGCATTCTGTCCCCCCTCGCGCTGGCCACGCGCTATGTGATGCTGGCGCGGGACCGGGGGTTCATCACCAATGCCATGATCGCCGGGTTCGGCTGTTTCATGTCGTTTACCTATCTGTCGGCGGCGCCTTCGGTCTTCATCCATCTGTTCGGCTTCACGCCCGCCGGGTTCGGCATGCTGTTCGGCGTCTTCGCCGTCTGCATGATCGGGGCCTCGCAGATCAACGGCGTGCTGGTGGGGCGGATCGATGCCGGGCGCATTCTCGGCATGTCGGTGGGGACCGCCGTGCTGGGCACGGTGGGGATGCTGGTGGTGTCGGTCGTCATGGCCTTCGCGATCCGTGGCGGGACGACGCCGCACGGGCTGGAGCTGGTGCCGCTGGTCCTGACGATGATGGTCGCGCTGGGCACGACCGGCATCATCGGGCCGAATGCCGCCGTGGGGGCGATGGCCGACCATCCGCGTCTGGCCGGCAGCGCCGCCGCCTTCATCGGCACGCTGCAATATGTGCTGGGTGCGATCGCCGGGGCCTTCGTCGGCATGCTGCCGCGCACCACGCCGGTGCCGATGGCCGGCGTGATGCTGCTGGGCGCCATCATCATGCTGGTGATGGTGCTGCTGCGGCCCGCGCGCCCGGCGGCGGGCGAGGCGGAGGCCGAGGCCCATATGGCCGGAGAGGCAGCGGGCGCCCCGCCCATGGTGCATTGACCGCCCCCTGGAGGCATCTGTCGGGCTTGCGGGCGATGGCGGGGGCGGGCTAGCTACAGCGCGGCGATTTTTTCCGACCCGGACGGCTGGTCCTGGCCGGCTTTCGCCGTGGAATCGGTTTACGACGGGATGGATTTGGACACGGACATGACGACCGCCACGATGGACCTGAAGCAGCACATTCGCGGCATTCCGGATTTTCCGAAGCCGGGTATCCTGTTCTACGATATCTCCACCCTGATGCGGAACGCGGATGCGTGGCAGGTGGCGATGGGGCGGGTGACGCACGCGGTCGCCCCCTGGGCGCCGGACATGCTGGCCGCGATCGAGTCGCGCGGCTTCCTGACCGCTGCCCCGCTGGCCAGTCGGCTGGGCTGCGGGCTGGTGATGCTGCGCAAGCCGGGCAAGCTGCCGGGCGAGACGGTCTCGCACGCCTACGAGCTGGAATATGGCAGCGACACGTTGCAGATCCAGGCCGATGCCATCGTGCCCGGCCAGCGCGTGGTGGTGATGGACGACCTGCTGGCGACGGGCGGCACGCTCGCGGCCTCGATCGCGCTGCTGCGCAAGGTCGGCGCGGAGGTCGTCGGCGCCTCGGTGCTGGTGGAACTGCGGGCGCTGGGCGGCCGGGCGCGGCTGGATGTGCCGGTCAAGGCCCTGGTCACCTACGACGACTGAGAGACTGCCGGCACAATGATCCCGCCGGCGATCCGGCGGGTGTTTCCCGCGCTCTGCTCCGGGGCGCGGAAAGACCCGCCGGACGCGCCGTTGCGCGCCACGCTCGCCTGTCGGCCCGGTTTTTCAAACAGCCTCTGACCGGTGATGATGGGGCCGCCGCTCCGGTGAGCCGGAAATACAGTTTCATCACCTCTGTTATTCGTTTCGCCGTACTGTCAGCGGATGGCACGGTGTTCTAATGCTGTTTCAATAAGGGAAGTGACGCCACCGTCCGGCGGCGGGTGCGGTGCGGGAGTATGATGCCGGGATGAAGAGCCGTGAGCCGTCGCTGACCTTTGACCTGGCCCGGCTGCACGATCTGTGGTCCCAGATCTGGTCGGGCGTTCCCCGCCGGCAGGACCGCCTGCGCTGGCTTTACGCCCCCGACCTGCTGACCTTCGGTTATGCGCTGCGCACCACGATCACGTCGCTGATCGCGCTGGGTATCGCGCTGTGGTGGGAACTGGGCAGCCCGCAATGGGCGGCGCTGACCGTGTGGATGGTGGCGCAGGGCTCGCGCGGCAAGAGCGTGGCCAAGGCGCGCTGGCATCTGTTCGGCATGGTCGTCGGCACCATCTTCGCCGTGGCGCTGGTGGCGGCCTGTCCACAGCAGCCCCTGCTGTTCATCCTGCTGCTGGCGGTGGGGATCGGGCTGTTCTGCTTTGTAGGCACGCTGCTGCCCGGACCCGCCACCATGACCAATTATCGTATCCACGGGATGCGGGCGAGCGGCTTTACCTACGCCATCATCGCGCTGGACGGCATTGCCGATCCGCAGCATATCTTCGCCATCGCCATGGCGCGCGCGACCTACATCGTGCTGGGCATCGTGCTGGAAAGCACGGTGTCTTCGCTGTTCCAGTTCCGGCTGGGGGAGCGGGCGCGCGACCGGCTGGCCCATAATTTCCTCACCTCGATCGACGGGGCCGCGCATGCGCTGGCCGATCTGCTGGGCGGGGACCAGCAAGCCCTGACGCGGGTGCGGGGCGTGTTTTCGACCATTACCGCGCTGAGCGACCAGATCGAGTTCGCCGAGGTGGAACTGGGCCGCCATCATGGCCATGAAGGCGACCATGCCCGTGCCGCGCTGGCGCGCGTGGCGGTGCTGCTGTCACGCGGGCTGGACCTGTCGGCGTTGCTGCACACGCCCGGCCGTGTGGAGGGCGATACGTTCAGCACCACGGCGGCGTCGGTGCGGACATTCCTGCTGGCCCTGTCCGAGCGGTTGCAGGCCGGGGATACCCAGCCCACCCTGCTGCAACTGGCGGGACTGCGCGCCACCTGCCGCCAGGTGATCGCGGATTCGCTGGGGGCCGAGATGGGCAGCGATACCCGGCCGCCGGCAGGCGTGGACGAGGCGCGGAGCCTGCAATGGCAGCGCATGCTGCATCATGCGCTCGATGGCATGCTGGAGGATCTGGAAGGGGCGATTACCCAGTTCGAAGCCAGCATGCACCCCCTGCCGCACGACCATTTCCATTATCGGATCAAGACGTTCCGTGACTGGCGGCTGGCGGGCGCCAACAGCCTGCGTGCCTCGATCACCATCTTCGGTGCCGGGGTGATCTGGATTACCACCGGCTGGTCGGTCGGGCTGCTGTTCCTGATGTTCGTCTCGATCGTGTGCAGCCTGTTCTCGACGCTGGAGAAGCCGGCCCTGGCGACGCAGGCCTTTCTGACCGGGGCGTTGTGGGCGGTGGGCGTGTCGGGGGTGCTGGTGCTGTGGGCGCTGGCGACGCCCTCGACCTTCGAAGTGCTGGCCTTGTGCCTCAGCCTGCCGATGCTGGCGGGCGGGCTGGCCTTTGCCTATCCCACCATCGTCCTCGCCGCCGTGTCGTACAACCTGTTCCTGCCCATTCTCATCGGGCCGGACAATCAGGGGCGGCTGGACGAAATCACGTTCTTCAATACCGCCATGCCGCTGATTTTGGCGCTGTGGTATGCGATGTGGTCGTTCCGGCTGGTGTTGCCCAACGATATCAATGCCATGCGTTGGCAGATGCGGACCGAGATCCTGAAGGGGCTGCGGCAGGTGGCGCGGTCGGCGAACCTGCCGACCACCGTTTTCGTGGTCGAACGGAACGTGGACCGCTTCGTGCGCCTGCTGACCAATGCCGGCGAGACGCCGGAGCCGGTGATCGATGCCTATCTGCAAGGCACGCTCTCGGCGATGACGATCGGCCTGAATGTCATCCGTCTGCGCCGAATCCTGGCGCGCAATCTGCTGCCGGCCGCCGCCACCCAGGTGATCGAGGCCATGATGGGCCGGATGGAGCAGTTCAGCGGTCGTTATGGCGGCCATTACGGCCGGACCGCCCGCGCGGCCAAGCTGGCCAGCCAGCGGATCGCGGCCGAGGCCGGGCAGGAGCCCAATCTGGGCGTGCGGATGGAAATGGACCGCGCCCTGGCCAGCCTGGACGTGATTTCCTACGAACTCGACGCCAACCGGCTGTTTTTCGATGCGTCCAGCCCGTATATGGATACCGCTTTTGGCTGAGAGCCTCGGCGAAAGGCAAGGGCGTTGCCCTTGACCCACCAAAGGGCATCGCCCTTTGGAAACCCGGTCGTTGTTACGTGGTGGGGAGGGGGTTGGTCTTTAGCCCTGCCTGGCGACGAAGCGTTCCAGCCAGTGGATGGTGTAGTCGCCCTTCTGGAACTCGGGATCGTCCAGGATCTTGCAATGCAGCGGGATCACCGTCTTGACGCCGTCGATCACGAACTCGTCCAGCGCGCGGCGCATCCGGGCGATGGCCTCGGGCCGGGTGGGGGCGTGGACGATCAGCTTGCCGATCATGCTGTCGTAATAGGGCGGCACGCGATAGCCCGCATACAGCGCGCTGTCGATGCGCACGCCCAGGCCGCCGGGGGGGTGATAGACCGTGACCGTGCCCGGCGTGGGCATGAAGGTCGCCGGGTCCTCGGCATTGATGCGGCATTCGATGGCATGGCCGCTGAAGGTGATGTCCGACTGCTCGTAGCCCAGCGGTTCGCCGGCGGCGATGCGGATCTGTTCGCGCACCAGATCGACATCGCAGAGCATTTCCGTCACCGGATGTTCCACCTGCAGGCGGGTGTTCATCTCGATGAAGCAGAACTGGCCGTCCTGGTAGAGGAATTCCAGCGTGCCGGCGTTGCGGTAGCCCAGCTTGCGCAGCGCCGCCGTGGCGGTGGCGCCGATGGCGTCGCGCTGCTCGGCGGTGAGGGCCGGCGAGCCGGCTTCTTCCAGCAGCTTCTGGTGGCGCCGCTGGAGCGAGCAGTCGCGCTCGCCGAAATGCACGACGTTGCCATGGGTGTCGGCCAGGATCTGCAACTCGATGTGCCGGGGCCGGTCCATGTATTTTTCGAGATAGACCTCGTCATTGCCGAAGGCGGCGCGGGCCTCGGTGCGGGCGACGCTCCAGGCCTCGTCCAGCTCGTCGGCGGTCCGGGCGACCTTCATGCCGCGCCCGCCGCCGCCGGCGGCGGCCTTGATCAGCACCGGGTAGCCGACCTGGGCGGCCACCGCGCGGGCCTCGTCCAGGTTGGCCAGCGCACCGTCCGAGCCCGGCACCAGCGGCACGCCGAGCGCGCGCATGGTGGTCTTGGCGGTGATCTTGTCGCCCATCATCCGGATGTGCTGGCCGGTCGGCCCGATGAAGGCCAGGCCGTGGGCCTCGACCGTCTCGGCGAAATCGGCGTTCTCGGACAGGAAGCCGTAGCCCGGATGGATCGCGTCGGCACCGGAGATGGTCGCGGCCGACAGGATGGCGGCGACGTTCAGGTACGACTCACGCGAGGAGGGCGGCCCGATGCATACGGCTTCGTCGGCCAGGCGCACATGCATGGCATCGGCATCGGCCGTGGAATGGACCGCGACCGTGCGGATGCCCATTTCGCGGCATGCGCGCAGGACCCGCAGGGCGATTTCGCCACGATTGGCGATGAGGATCTTGGAAAACATTACTCGATGACGGCCAGGGCTTCGCCGAATTCGACCGGATCGCCGGAGGCGACCAGCAGCTTCTTCAGCGTGCCGGCGCGGGGGGCCTTGATCTGGTTGAAGGTCTTCATCGCCTCGATCAGCATCAGGGTCTGCCCGGCGGTGACGCTCTGCCCTTCGGTGACGAAGGGGGGCGAACTGGGGTCTGGCGTCAGGTAGGCCACGCCGACCATCGGGCTGGTGACGGCGCCCGGATGCTTGGCCGGGTCGGCCGGCGCGGCGGCCACGGGCGCGGCCGCGATCGGGGCGGCGGCGGCCGGCACGGCATGGACCACGCCGGGTGCTGCGCGGGCAACGCGGATGCGGTTGTCCTTCTCCGCGATCTCGATCTCGGTCAGGCCGGTTTCGGTCAGAATTTCAGCCAATGCCCGAATGGCATCCGCGTCCACGAGCAGTCGGCTCATCGGTCGTTCTCGTCCAGAATCATGTCTGTCATCGCCTGAAGCGCCAGGGCATAGCCGCGTACTCCCAGGCCGCAAATGACGCCTGCGGCCGCGCGGGAGCAGTAGGTGTGATGCCGGAATTCCTCGCGGCGATGAATGTTGGAGATATGGACCTCGATCACCGGCAGCTCGACGGCCAGCAGCGCGTCGAGCAGGGCGATTGAAGTGTGGCCGTAGGCGGCCGGGTTGATAACGATCCCCTGCGCGCGGTTGCGGCATTCATGGACCCACGACACCAGCTCGCCCTCGCCGTTGGTCTGGCGAAAGTCGATACCGACATCCAGTCGCTCGGCAGCCTGGATGCAGATCTGTTCCACGTCGTCCAGGGTCGCGCGACCATAGACTTCGGGCTGGCGCATTCCGAGCATGTTCAGGTTGGGCCCGTTCAGGACCACGATCAGGGGGCGCTTTATCATCACAGGCGCCGTAGCACGCTCTTCGGCCGGTTCCAAGAGAATGATCGCGCGGGCTTCGGTGTCCTGCCCGCCGGCCGGAAAAGAGGCGGCAGTAATGAAGGCTGAAAATTGCCATAATTCGCCGCGAAAACGTGATCCAGCGCGGGAAAACCGTGGCGGCATGAACGCTTTGCGGCCGCCCGCGCCGGTATCGTGGCGGAAAAAACTGGACTCGGTGGTGACAGGACTGCTCTATTGTGGTCCGATACTGGATCACCGATCCCAAAAGGACTGGAAACGCATTGAAACTGCATCGGACAACGCGAGGAATGCGAATGGGTGGGCAGGCGATGCTGTCGCTGCTCTGCCTCGTTTTCTTCATGTCCGCCGCCAGTGCCGCCTCCACTCCCCATGAGGGAACGGCGGATGCGGCGGTGTCTGCCGGGGGTGTTTCCGATGCGCCGGCGGCGGGGGACGATGGCCGACCGGTGACGGCGTGGGCGGCTTCGGTCCGCGCGGCGCTGGCGCGGCGGTCCCATAGCATCGCGGTTGCCGGTCGGTCCGCGCTCGCATGGTCCGAGCAGGGCGTGGCAAGCTGGTATGGCCATATGCGCCGCCCTCGTCGCCATGTGGTGGGCCGGACCTCGTCGGGCAGCACGTTCGACCCCAAGGCGCTGACGGCTGCGCATCCGACCCTGCCGATGGGAACGAAGCTGCTGGTGCGTTCGCAGGAAACCGGCCGGTCGGTGGTGGTGACGGTGAATGACCGTGGCCCGTTCCATGGCAGCCGGATCATCGACCTCTCGCCTGCCGCGGCGGCCCGACTGGGGATGCTCAGTGCCGGGACCGCCCACGTTGTGGTTCAATCGGCTTCGGCCGTCGAAGTCGCGCAGGCCGAAGCGTCGGACAGCAGCGCCGATGCCATCGCCGCCGCCGGGCCGAGCGCCGAGCGCCGCGCACCGGTCGCTCCCCGCCACCGCTGACCGGCATCTTCCGGTCCTCCGGGCTCCGACGCCTTCGGCTTTGCCGACGGCTGGGGGCTTACGGGGGGCTTGCGGGGG
>NZ_JBDNXE010000044.1:0-32572 GCF_047721585.1 Gluconacetobacter sp. | reverse complement strand
AACTACTATGCAGCCCTTCAGATCATCGATATGGCTGCGTGACTCAAACCAATTAGCCTCCGGGAAACCCGGGACGCTTCAAGAGGAGCAAGCCCGGAGACACAATGTCAGAGTTTCTGCCTCATGTGATCACGTAACTCGTTGCACTTTTTAGCGTAATGCGAGGCTTTCGAGGCGGTGAAGAGATTGACACCCAACGCCCCCGCCAAAGAAATAAAGGAAAGGCTCGTCAGCATTTCGCCAGACAAGGAAAGCGTATCGTTATAGTGAATAGCCGAATACCACAGCAGACCAAGGCTCAATATAGCGCCAAAAAAGCCGAACACCCCAGTCGAGCGCATGAGAGAATCTTCAACACTCTCGAACGCGGCGGTCTCCCGCCACAGATCGAATAACTGTCGATCCACGGCCCCAACGGCTTCGGCGTGAGCGCTCTTTTCAACCTCCGTCCGCTTATGAGGATTCTTCCTGTGGATCTCCAGTTCTTCTCTCGCCTTGGCAAAGACGCGCCGCCGTTCCTTGATCGCGGGCAGGCTGATATCCACAAAACTCAATATAGCCACGTTGAGACCCGCGGATAATTGCGTGATCGCCTGAAAATCTCCCCAAGTCGTCATCCAGGTTGCGCCCTTTTTACCCACTTTACCTTATGAAGCGGAATTCATAATGAAAAATGCCCCCCAAAGGTAGTCAGGGGAACGCACACCTGCCCTTAATGATCGGTCGCGATTCATGGGCGCATTCCACCGCTGCCGGGCACCCGGATACCGACCATATTGGCTCCGCCCGAATTTAAGGCTTAACTCGCTCCCGGTCCGCGGATCGCGCGATCTGATGGCCGATCTCAAATCTGAAGGACGAACTCAATGGCGTTGCATCCAAAAGAGAAAGCCGAACAGATGGCAAAGGAACTCGGGGCCCAGGCTCTGCCGGAAGCCGAGAAGCGCTATGGCGTGGCGCTGGAAATGCTGGACCTCAAGGAACAGGGCTTCTGGCTCGACGTGATCGAACACATCAAGACACAATAAAACCACCTCCCTGGAACCGCCCCGGCCACACAGGTCGGGGCAAATCCTGACCTGCATAGCGGCCATTGAAAAATGGCTCCGTGCCCCCGTCGGCAGGCTGCCGTGCTGACAGGCATATGCGGTTGCCGCTCTTCGCGCGCGCCAGATGCGTCTGCTCTGGGTCACACTCCCTGCCACGAGCCCGCCTTGTCGGCTGGGTCGATCGTGCGGTTGCCTCAAGGGTTTGCCAGCGTCGATCTGCCAGCGTCGCGCCGGACGATGCAACAGGGTCAGGATACCCTCCGTTCCGGCCCACGATCCTGCCATCCCGTTCTCACTGTTCGGTCCAATCAGGCAGCCCCTGCGTGCGCGATCGCCAAATCGTCCAAAAATTCATCCCATTTCCCAATCACCACCTCGGATCTTCATCTTTCCGGCATCGTCGAACCATCATGAATGGCGGCTGGCCTCGACGGTCAGAGCCAATCTGGAAATACACATTGGCAGCGGCTCTCTTTCGGACCGGCGCGTAGGTATTTGATCCTTATAATGGCAGATGCGCGTTCCTCTTACTACCTGTCGTGGGCATCGTTCATTAACTCTGTCCAGTACCGATACAGGGAAAGAGGACTCAACCCAGATGACGACTTGGGGAGATTTTCAGGCAATCGCGCAATTATCCGCGGGCCTCAATGTGGCTATATTCAGCTTCGTGGACATCAGCCTGCCCGCGATCAAGGAGCGACGGCGCGTCTTCGCCAAGGCGAGAGAAGAACTAGAGATCCACAGAAAGAACCCCCACAAGCGCACACCGGAAGAAGAGAGCAAGCACACCGAAGCCGTCGGAGCCATAGATCGGCAGTTATTCGATTTATGGCGGGAAACAGCCGCGTTTGAGAGCACTGAAGACTCTCTCCTGCGTTCAACGGGAGTATTCGGTTTCTTCGGTGCCGTATTGAGCCTTGCTCTTTTGTGGTATTCAGCCACGCATTATGACGACACGCTTTCCACATTCGGCGAGAGTCTGACGAGCCTCTCTTTTATTTCCTTGGCGGGCGCATTGTGCGTCAATCTCTTCACCGCCTCGAAAGCCTCGCGTTACGCCAAAAGATGCAATGAATTGCGCGAACGCATGAGGCAGGAACTTTGACTCCGAAAGTTTTCGTTCGCCAGACAAGACGCCCGGTCAAGATTGCCGTTTCGCCCGCCTTTCATGCGACCTATCCACAGTCTTACCACCATCGACTTGCTAACTTGCGCCGTCTCGACCCTGGCCGCCTCGCCAGAGGTCGCAGAGGCTGCTTCAAACGTTCGACCGATCACCACATCCCTGCGTCGGAGTTGCGACCCTGCCGCGCCCTTGCCCGCCAGGAACCGCTAGGGTCTGTTATGGCTTGATCCAGTCTGCTGCGGCAGCGATGTGGACGACGGCGAGGAACGATGTTGCTGTTTTTTCGTATCTGGTTGTGACAACGCGCGACTCCTTGAGGCGAGCCCAGAAGTTCTCAACGAGATGCCGGCACCGGTAGGACCCATTTTGGGCAGGCGACCGCCCCACCGCGTCGTTTCGCAGGAATGGCGGGCCGGGCTCCCATGTCCCATATCCGTTCACGAAAGGCGTTCGACGCGTAGCCCTTGTCCGCCACGACCCACAGGGGAATGGCGGGAAGGCTGTCGAGCATGGCTGGTGCCAGGGACAGTTCATGAGCATGTCCCGGGGCCAACGCAAAACCAAAGGCTTTTCCATGTCCATCAGCGATCACGCAGACTTTCGTGCCATAACCGCCGCGAGAGCGACCAAGTGCTTCACGATCGCTGCTATCGCGCGCCGCAGATCATGGGGCGGCGTCTTGCCTCGTGGGCGAACCGCCTCAATCAGAGGTTCCCAGATCGCCCATGTCTCGTCCGTAAAAGTGCCTGTTCCGTCTCCTTCTTCCATCCCTACAATATGGGAAGAATTTCAAGATCTAACAGACCCTAGGTAAAACGGTCAAGGCGATAGGGGGTAGCCTCGACGATCGGGGCCTGTCCCGTCAGCAGATCGACAGCCAACGCGCCTGCGGCGAGAGACGTGCCGAACCCGTGGCCGGAAAAGCCCGACGCAAGCGTAAGCCCCGGCATTTTCGTCACCGCGCCGATCACGGGAAGAGAATCAGGCGTGATATCCATGGTCCCCGCCCAGCTCTGCGCGACGGCCGCGTTGCCAAAGGCCGGCCATGCCCGCACGAGATTGTCCATGGCCTCGGCAACCAGCGCCGCATTCGCAGCAGGGTCCTTGACGCGCACGCGCTCGAACGGCGAAACGGCGGCCTTGTCCCAGCGGCGCGCCAGCATAAGGTCTTCGACGAACTCGCGACCGATCCCAATCCGCAGGTTCCCGATCTGCTGACGTAATGTCGGCAGATAGCGCATCCCGATCCGCAGATGGTCCAGTGTCAGGGGCGCGTCCAATGCACCACGTTGGGTAATGGTGTAGCCACCATCCAGCCGTTTGCGGAACGAGAAATCGGGTGCTCCGACAGCGATCTCGCCCATACCGTCCAGAGGGCTCGTGCGCAAAGCCGAGCAGACCAGCGGCAGGGTCGGCAGGCCGATCCCCAGATTTCCCAAAAAACGCCGGGACCACAGGCCCCCGGCAAGCAGAACCTGCTCACACCGCATTTCGCCGCGCTCGGTGACGAGGCCCTTGACCTGTCCCCCCTCCATGGAGAGCGTGCGTACGGCACATTGTTCGACGATGATCGCGCCATGCCTGGTCGCCGCACGGGCGATCGCACTGGCCGCGCGTGTCGGCTCGGCACGCCCGTCAGAAGGGGTGTAGATGCCGCCAGCCCAGGTCCGCTGGCCATGCGGCACCAACATATCGATCTGGGGTGCCGTCAGCAGGCGCGAATCAAGCGACAGGTCGCGAACGGAGTCGAGCCAACCCCGATGCATGTCCATCTCGGCCTGCGTCCGGGCCAGATACATGATACCCGCCTGCCGGTAGCCGACATCCTCGCCCACCCGCGCGGCGAGGCCGGCCCACAGCCGGTCGGCCACGCAAGCCAGGGGAACATCGGCGACCGACCGACCCATCTTGCGAATCCAGCCCAGATTGCGGGAGGATTGCTCGCCCGCCAAACGGCCCTTTTCCAGCACGACGACCGGAATACCGCGCTCGGCGAGCACAAGCGCCGCCGTCAAACCGACGATCCCTCCCCCGATGATGCCGACGACGGTCGAAGACGGAAGATCCTCCGAGGTCGGAACGGGAGACACGACTGGAGCCATGGGAACAAACCTCGACGACAGGAAAGGAAAGACACGGCGTGGTGACAGCACGCCTTCAGAGCCTGACCGAAAATGTGGGCTGGCGAGCGAGAGCGGCCCGTGTCGGGCCGCGCCCGACAGGTGTTTCCGAGCACCGAAGCGCAGGAAACACGCGTTGGATCGCCACCAGCGCGCATTTTCGGTCAGGCTCTCAGATCACCACGCTCTCGACCGGCATGCGCGATGCGCCGCGAAAGGCGGTGACTTCGAGTTCGACCTTGTAGATCGTGCTCCCCAGGGGCGGGCAGGTCACGGTGGCGGCCGGACGACTGGTCCGGAAGCTTTCGCCCACCACGCCCATGACGATCGGCACATCCTTCGGGTCCTGCACGAAGATGCGGGCGGCCACGATATCCGCCAGATCGGCATCCACGGCCTGAAGAGCACGCGAGATATTGGCGAAGACCTGAATCGTCTGGTCGCGAACATCCTCCGGCATTTCCTGTGTCTGTGGGTCCCGCCCAGCGGTATTGGACACGAAGATCCAGTCACCGACGGCAACGGCGCGCGAATAGCTGCCCATTGCCTCGTATATGGACGCCGTGGCGACCTTGCGTATCGTGGACATGATGTTTCCTTTCGTTGCCGGCATCAGGCCAGGACCGGCCGGTCCCAGAGATTGAGCGTGACGCCGATTCCGTCGCGGATCGCGTTGCGGTAGATGACCGTGCCCCACGCCACATCCTCGACCGGCATGCCGCCGACAGACATGATGATGATCTCGTCGTCATTGCGCCGTCCCGGCGCGTCACGCGCAACGATGCCGCCGATATCCTCCAGCTCTTCCCTGGCCATGCGTCCATCGGCAATCATGTCCATGAACTTGCAGCCGATCATCGGCACCGTGTTATGGAGCGGGTGCGGAATTTCCTCATACCAGGCATCATACAACCCGATATTATCGACGACTTTCCGGACAGTCTTATCTTCCAGACCGGAATCGATATTGCAGAGCGACGGCATGGCCATAAACGCCCCCGGCTTGACCCAGCCACGCCGGACGATGGGATAGGTCCGCGCGTCGCCCGCACTGCCGGACGTGCAATAACTGACGATATCGCTGTCCCTCACCACGTCCTCATCCCTCTCAACAACCGTAATCTCGCGGAGCTGCGGATAGGTTTCGCGTGCCCAGGCACAGAACGCCGCGAGACTCGCCTGTCCCCGCCCCTTGATTCTGAGCGTATCGATCCCCGGCCGGGCCACGATGCAGGCACTGAGTACGGTGCGCGCCATCACCCCCGGACCGAGAATGCCGATGCTCCGCGCATCGGCCCGTGCCAGATGGCGCGCGCCCACCCCGGGGATCGCGCCGGTGCGATAAGCGGACAGCAGGTTACCCGACATCAGGGCCAGCGGCGCGCCGGTATCGGTATCATTGAGCATGAACATCAGGATGGAACGGGGAAGACCCTTCTCCCGATTGGCGATGTTCGATCCGTACCATTTCATGCCCGTTGTTCCGAACCGGCCACCCAGATAAGCCGGCATTGCCATGAAGCGCCGATCCGGCGTCGGCTTCGGCATCGTCGGAAAAGGCGAATGTGCGGGAAAGCTGACCATGGCGCCGTGGGAATCGCTGTTGGGGCCGGCCATACGGTAATCGCCAGCGTGGAGAAGGGCGAACATCTCCTCCATGGTATCGACGCAGCCAGCCATGTCGGCCACGCCCGCGCGCAGCATGTCCTGTTCGGAGAGATAGAGGAAATCGATGCGTGGAAGCCCCTGCCCCACCGTCGTCTCCGACAGGGATACAGAATCCTGTTCCGTCTTCATCATGAATGGATATCTTTCTTTTATACGCGGCACAGAGTCGCACATGTCCGGCGGCGCCGGTCCATGCGGCGCCGCGACGGACATCAGAAACGGGCGGACAGAGTCCCGAAGAACTGCCGGGGCGCACCGACGAACACCGTCGGCAGATCGCCCGCCATCGGAAAGCCTGCAACCCCCATGCCGCCGATATAGGTTGTATTAAACAGGTTATAGATATTGAAAGAGGCTTTCAGATTACGGAGCACGCCGATCGCACCGAAATCGTATGAAACGCCAAGATTGGCCAGCCAGTATGACGGCACATGCGCGTCGTTCATATAAGACAGAGGACGACGGGACAGATAGTTCACGTTGAAATTCAACATGACATTCCGGACCTGATAACTGATACCCGCTTTGTACATATATTTTGGATAGGCAACCTGGTTCTTTCCGTTCAGATTGTAATATTCGCCGCCATACATGGTGCCGCCCTGGTAGCGCGCATCGGCATAACTGAACATGTTGTCGATCGACAGGTTACGAATCGGACGGATCGTCAGAGCCGCATCCGCGCCATCGGTCGTCTCCGACCCCACATCGGAATAGGAATTGACAAGCTGGTAAACCGGCCCCGTCGTGACGGTAAGGGCACGATTGTAATAATGAATATGAAAATAATCGACGCTGGCCGAAAGCAGGTCGGATGAATAACGATAGCCCACGACATAGGTCCAGGTGCGCTCGGGACGCAGGCCCTGCCTGCCCTGCTGGAACGCCTGCTGGTTGGAGTCGCCCCACAGGCCCGAGGGATTGCTACCCCAGATGCTGTAAGGATAGGTTTTCATATTCTCGGCGATATCGACATAGAATTCATGATTCAGGATCGGGTGCCAGCTCAACGAGACGTGCGGCAGGAACGCATTGGACGCGGTGAGCGACCCGGAAGGCAGCGCATCCTGGCCGCTATAGGCGGTATTGTTATAAGACGCGCCGCCGTGCGTCGTCTGCGTCAGCGAACGGAATCCGGCGAGAAGCCGCAGATCGTCCCTGATCTGCCATTCGTCCTGAAGATAGAACTGAAACAGATTGGTGCTGAAGGAACTGGCCCATGCGGTCGCATAAGGCCCGACAAACGGCCCGGTTGCCGAGCGGACCGGCCCTTCACCCGGATAGGGCTGGGCGAACAGCCGCTCCGGCATGTCCGACGTCTCGTTCTCGAACCAGAATCCCGTCCGGATGGTGTGACGGCCCAGCGTGTAATGAAAGCTCTGGATACCGCCGATACGTCGCGTGTTCATCATGATGACGGACTGGGAGAGGCTGGCCCCGTTCGGTGAGGGAATGGTGGCCGAAGCCTCGGAATCCCCGCTACCCACATGCGCGTACAACAGGGTTGTGGATGACAGCCGCGACGTCAGGTCTTCGTTCAGCTTCAGATAGGACAGATAGTTCCGCTGGATGGTCGCCGCGTCGTAATAGGTCGCGAACGCCTCGTCCGCGCCGTTGCCCAGTGCCTGCACCGCGGGCGTGTAAATGCCGTTCGCGGCATCATAGGCTTCCTGATAGTTCGGGGTCAGATAGCTCCAGTCCTTCCCCAGCCGATTCACCATGTTCATGCTCATGTTCAGGTAGTTGTTCTGGTTGTAGTTGGACCAGCCGAAAAACCCCGTGAGCGTCCCATGCGGACCGAGCGGCTGGACGAGCTTCATATTGGCCTGCTGCTCGGTCTGATGCCCGTACCCCTTCCACAGCTTGTTGTCGGTCCGGGCGTAGGCGACGTAGAATCTGGTCCCCGCCGGGTTGAGCACACCGCTGTCAAAGCGGCCGAAGGTCCGGAAATTGGCGTTGCTGCCAAAGGTCTGGGAAATCCGTCCCCCCATCCTGTTCTCCGGATCGGCGGTCGTGAACTGGATCGCGCCCCCCAGATTCTCCGCACCCGGCACGTCGAGCGCGCCCGCGCCCTGCGAGGCGCTGACCGTCGCGATATTGTCCTGGATCACTGCCTGATTGATATCGAGACCGTTGCCGGAAAAGAAATACTGGTCGCCCAGCGGTACGCCATCCATCGCAAAGGCAAGCTGGTTCTGGCTGAACCCCCGCATGTAGGTGGTATTGGCCAGGCTATCCACACCATACGGGTCGTCCGATGCGAAAGAGACGCCCGGCGTGGTCATGGCAAGCGCCTGAAGCGGGCTGGAGCCCGGCACGAAGCGATCCAGCGTCGTCCGGGTCACAACCTGCTCCGCCGGACTGTGCGCAAGCCGGCGGGTACTGACGGTCAGGGTTTCCGCCGTCCTGGCAGGGGGCCGGAGCGGGGTCCGTGTCCGTGACGGCGCACGCCGCCCGGCACCAGCACCAGCACCAGCACCAGCACCGGCACCGGCACCGGCCGGATGCGATGCCTTGACGGCATGCCGCGACACCGGCTCGGCGCGCGCGCCGGACACGGCCAGCACGCTGACACCAAACAGGAACAGCGCCATCGTGGCTCTCTCCCGACGAACGAACGGTTGGGCATGCCGGATGCCGGCCGCGGACGAGGCGACAGGCCCCCGGTTGCAAGGCTGCTGCAAAGGCAACATGATGGGCGTCCTTTCTCTTCGTTTTCCAGTAGTCGGAACGATTGATGAAAATGCGCGGCGAAGCGCGGTCAGACGGTCATGCGACGTGGCGCGATCAGGAAGGTCAGAATGCCGGTCAGGCCGATGCCGGCCAGCGGCCAGCACGAAAGGATCAGCGAGTTCCGGCAAAGGATCTGGGGATTCACGACGATGAAGACGAACTCGACCAGAAGCCCGGCGAGAACGAGCGCGACCCACGGCATCATGGAACGAGGAAGCATCGTCCGGCCTCCCGTACCAAGGCCGGCGACGAAAGACAGACAGACGGCTATCTGGGTAACAACGATGCCGAATATCGCGATTTCAGAACAGACAGGAAAAACGACACGGTACGCGTCGAGGCCGAAAACAAGGCAGAGCATCACCCCCGCGATCAACGACGCGGTCTGGACATGATAAGTCGTACCGCGCCTGACCGATGAGGCCCTGTCACGCGGCAAAAGAAACAACGACAGATATTCATCGATATTGCGGCCGAGCGAGAGAATGCAGGCGAACAGGCTGACGATCAGCAGGATGCGAATGCCCGCATTGCACCATTGTCCCATGAGCAGGCGGATCGCGTCGAAATAGAGCCCTTCCTGCTTCTGCACCGCCTGGGCAGCGATATCCGAGGGAAAATAATAGGCCTCGATACAATATGCGGACACGACATACAGGAGCGTGATGACCAGGACCGAGAGATAGGTTGCCCGTCGCTCGTTACGTGCCGCCTGTGGCGTGTTGTCCTTGAACATCGACGTGGCTTCAAGCCCGACGAAGGAACCCACGATAAAGGCCAGCGTGGCACCGGTCCTGTCATGCATCAATGCGGTACCGGAAAAGCTCCTGTGCAGACTGCCGGGAATATTCGCGTGAAAGACCAGGAAGAGATTGACGATGAGAAGCACCGACAGTTCGACGCCGATGATGAGGCCCAGAATCAGCGCCGATGTCCTGACGGGCCGCCGACAGAGCGGATTGGCGAGCAACAGTGCCGCTATGCTCCACACCCAGGGCGAAAGCGAGGCACCGGCGGGACCGAGCACGTCACGAATGAAGACGCCGAACAGCGCCGCCACGCCGAGCTGGATGAACAGGTAGGACACCAGCGAGACGGCCCCCATGGCGAACGAGACGCGCCTGCCCAGCCCGTGTGCGATATAGGTATGATAGGCGCCGGATGCCGGCATGCTGCGCGCGGCCGAGAGAAGCAGCTTGTAAAAGGCGAGATACAGCAGGCCCGTCAACAGGAACATCTCCGGCACCACCGATGTCATGCCGGAAGCAAAGGCGGCCGGAACAGCCCCGAACACGGTTGTGAGCGGAGCCGCCGCGGAGATCACGAAGAGGCTGATCGTCATCGCGCCGGGCGGGCCGTTCAGAGGCTTGCCACTCATCTGATGTTCCTCCTCCGAAGCGCACGTTATCGTGTCGCAACGTTACGGTGCCGGAGAGGTCGAACCGTATTGCATAGTGCGCCAAAAAGATAACATTATGCGCCATCGTTCATCATGATGGCCAAAAGCGATGCGGGAACAGAAACCGACCCTGCCGAGCTATCCCTTCCTGCGTGCGTCGGCGCTGCGGCCGGTGCTCCAGCATCTGGTGTCCCGAGGATTCGATGCGAAGGATTCTTTTAAAAAATACGGAATCAATATGGATGATGCCAGAAATCCATATAGTTTCGTTTCGCTGAACGCCTATGTCCGCCTGTTCGAATTCGCCGCATCGCGTCTGAACAATCCGATGCTGGGGGCGGATATCGGCAACGGGTTCAGACCGTCCGACCTGGGGCCGAGAGGCGTGCTGTTCTCGCTTTCCGGCACGCTCGGGCGTGCCCTTCAGAGAATCGCGGCCGAAGGCGACACCTTTCAGAGTCACAGTTCATTCTATTTCGACTTCGATTCTGAAATATCGACGGTGCATTATTCCATCAGGGATCGAAGAATATGGCCGCGCCGTCAGGACGCCGAATACTCCCTGGCCAGCCTCTGCCAGATGATCCGCATGTATTTCCACGCCGACTGGCGACCGGTCGAAATCCGGTTCGAGCATGACGATGCCGGTCAGGCGCGAAAGCTGGAACGACTGTTCCGCAGTCCCGTCGTCTTCGGCGCCCCCGGCAATGCCATCATTTTCGAAAGCAACCGGCTGGACGAAAGCGTGCGCGAGGAAGATCGCGGCCTGATCAACATACTCGAACGGCACATAGACGATATTTCCGGACACGATCATCAGGACGAGATCATGACGAGTGTCCACGCCGTAATCGAAAATCATATAGGGCGGGAAAAGATAACGGTATCGTTTATCGCGGGTGCCCTCGGTCTCTCGTCAAGAACATTGCAGAGACGCCTTCAGGAGAAGGGTGTAACGCTGCGGCATTGCCTTGATGAGTTCAGGCGGGAAAATGCCGCCGCCCGCATGGAAAACGGAGAGGGCCATCTTTCCAAGATCGGATTTTCTCTCGGTTATTCGGAGGCCACCGCCTTCTGGCGCGCCCGCCGCCGATGGGAAAAGTCCCGGCAGGACGACTGAACGTCCATCGAGAACAGATCCTGCCTGAATACGCAGGGTCGAACAGATGAGAATGTCCGGATAACCGGTAAGCCAGCACCTTGCCGTCGAGACGGCATTGGGTGGAAAGGCTCCGGACATGCGCGCTGGCGAGCGGGAGCGGCCCCGCATAAGCCGCACCCGTTCCATGTTCCGAAGCCTCGGAGTGGCGCGGCCTTAACGGCCCGGTCGCCCCCACGGCTCTCTGAAGGGGCAGGATGGCGCAGCGCAGGATGCGCCTCCCTGCTCGGCGGATACCGCGACGGCCGACAGCGAACGGGTCGAAGACCGGAACGCGACGAAAGACATCCACCCACGAACCATCAGTCAGACCATCAGTCGAACTGTCAGAACGACACGCCGCCCTGAATATACCATTGCCGGCCGCGATCGAAGGATTTCTGGAAGTTCCCGAAACTGCCGGAGTAGCTGCCCCAGGCCATGAACTTCTCGTTCGTGGCGTTATCCAGCCCCACCATGAAATTATAACGCTCGCTCTTGCTCTGCCATCGCGCGCTCAGATTGACCGTGATGAACTTCTTCTGGATCAGCGTATCATACATGATCGCATTCAGGTTGGCATTATAGCGCGAACGATACGTCGCATCCGCGCGCGGCGTCAGCGTGCCATACGTGCCGAAATCGAACCGCTTGGACAGACCCAGGTTTCCAGTCCATTTCGATACAAGAACGAACATGGTATCCAGATTGAGTCCCTGAACGCTCGATGTCAGCTTCGTATAATGGGCATCGGTCATGCCGACCGAACCCATGACCGACCATCCATCGCCAAGCGCGTATTGCGATTCCAGTTCAAAGCCCGAGATCTGCGCCTTGCCGGCATTGGTGTAGTATGGCCCAATATTGGTGGCATCGGCCACCAGCAACTGCACGTCGTCGTAGAACGTGAAGAATCCGGCCGCACTGACGCGCAATCTGTGTCCCAGCCCATAGAATTTCAGGCCGCCTTCGAAGGAATTCACACTTTCCGGGCGGAACGACGGCGCGGCCGGGGCGATGTTGGCCAGGCGCTGGGTAAAGCCCCCGCCCTTGAATCCCTGCGAGAACGTCGAATACGCCATCAGTTCGGGTGTGATCTGGTAGGACAGATTCACCATCGGCGTCCAGCGCGCGTTGTTGTTGTGATAACGCTGATACGGGACCAGACGTGTGCCATACGGTTCGTAGAAAATCGGCGGCCCGATGGTATTCTTGTAATATTGGTTGGGTAGAAAACTTTTATTGTCTTCGGTGTAGCGCACGCCGGCGGTAATATTGAACTTCTTCGTCACGGAATAGGTCGTCTGCGCGTAGGCCGCGTAGCTCCTGTCCGTAAACGAGCCGCCGCTGAGAAGGCTCATGATATAGAACTGCGTCGGATTGATATCGTATCCGGACTGATCGAAATAATACACACCGGCCGAGTAATGCAGATGATTGTTGAACGCCCGCCCGTTCGCCTGCACTTCTTCGGAAAACTGCTTTTCCTGATAATTGTCATAGACGTAATTGATGCCGATCGGCGATCCATCGCGATCCTGGGCAAACTTGCCCATGCTCTTCCGATAGGAGGTGATCGATTTCAGCTCCAGATAACGCGAGAGTTCATAGTCGATCGTCGCGGAGGTCGACCAGCCGACCAGGTTCGAGAAATCGGGGTCGGACCCGTAATTGGTGTTCTTGCTGAAATAGCGGGAATTATAGCAGTTCGGTCCCGTGCAGTTCGTCAGGCTGCCGCCGGCAAGAGTGTTGGCAAGGGAAATCATCCCATTGGTCGAATCCGGATTGACGCCGGTGGTCACGAAGGGGGCGCCATTGCTGCGATCCCGGTTCCAGTCGCCGCGCAGGGTGATGTTCAGCTTTTCGACGGGGTTCCATCGCACTGCGCCCTTGAAGACGCGGCTGTCCTGGCTGCCCATTTCACGCTGGTTCTTCTGATACGGCGCATGCACGTATCCGTCCTGCATGAAACTGCCGACAGAAAAATTCGCAAACAGATGTTCCGCCAGCGGCACATTGAAGAATGCGCGGGCATTGATCCGGTTGGCCGTTCCGTATTTCACGTCCGCCCTGGCCGCCAGCACGCTGTCCGGTGCCAGCGATGTCACGGAAACGGCGCCGCCGATCGTATTTCGCCCGAACAGCGTCCCCTGCGGACCGCGCAGCACCGAAACACTGCCGATATCCACCATATTCAGCACCGAGCCGACAGGGCTGCCGACATAAACGCCATCGACATACATGGCAACGCCCGGATCGACGCCGAACGAGAAATCCGTCTGGCCGATACCGCGGATAAAGACGGCGGCGGCGTTCGCAACGCCGGAATTCGAGGCGACATTGCCGAATGTGATGTTCGGCGAAAGATCCTGTATCTTCGCGATCGAGGTAATCCCCCGCTCGGTAAACTGTGTTCCTGTAACGGTCGTCATGGAAATCGGGGTCCGCTCGATGCGCTCGTTGCGCCGCCGGGCCGTGACCATCACATCTTCCAGATGTGCCGCCTGATAGTGTGGGGCCGGCTTGCCGGCCGGAGGACTCGCCGACACCGCTTTCTTCGCGGTGCTCGCGCCGGCATTCTTCGTCCGCGCGGTCTCGGCAGCAGCCGCGTTCAGTATCAGCGCCATGGTCAGGGCGGAGCAACCGGTAAAGCGAAGCATGCTTCCCACGCCGCGTTTCTTACGGAATATCTGCCAGTCCGCAGGGGCATTGCATATGCCTGATCGCATATCCTCATTTCTCCCTTCATCCACATGTATATCAAAACGATATCGTAATATATCGGAACACAGGCAGGCCACCTGGTCGCACCCCCTGAGTGAGTGCGCCCATCCCCTGTTACACGACCTCAGCAGGCTCCGATGAGGTTATTATGTGAATGTTCAAGCGATATGTCTATCATTATTGTTTCGTGTCAGGATTGATTTTGCGAATTTTCCAATCCCGACCGTCCCCGGTCACCTGGACCTTTTCAAAAGGAAGTTCCTGATATCTTCGATATCGTTCGGGCTGAGAGCCTTGTCGAACCCCACCATGCCGTAATTGGCCAGCGCGCCCCGTCCGACGACGCTGTAGAATCCGTCGCGCGTTTCAAGCGCGCCGGACCAGCGCAGGTCGGGCAGCACACCGGCCGCAATCGCGTTGTCGCCATGGCAGGCCATGCAATAATCCTGATAATGCGCATAGCCGCGCTGTGCCCGCGCAGCATCGAAGGGCAGCGTATTGCGGACCGGGACCTGCCCCTGGCGGGTTTCCACCGGCAGATGGTCCTTACCATCCAGGGCAAACACCAGCAGCCGCGCGTGATTGACGCTGTGATTGCGGATTCGCGCCAACGCGCCGCCCATCAATGGAAAGACCCCGCCCCAGCCGGCCATGACCGCGACATATTGCCGTCCTTTGACCTCATAACTGATCGGCGGCGCAACGATACCGGTATGCGCGTCGAACGTGTAGAGCGTTTTCCCGTTCCGTGCGTCATATGCCTCGAAGCGGCCGGTCGCCGTGCCCTGGAACACGATGTCCCCCGCCGTTGCCAGGACGCCCCCATTCCAGGGTGCGTCGTGCGGAACGCGGAATGCCGCCTTGCCCGCAACCGGGTCCCATGCCAGGAGCCACCCCTGAACCGTCTTCGAGACCTCGGCCACGACCTGCGGATCGTCCGGCAGGCCGGTCATGTCGATTCCGAGATTCACGCCCATGCCGTGCAGCCTGAAATTTTCGCGCGCCTTGAACGGTTCGGGCAATTGCTGGGCTGGAATATAGACATACCCCGTTTTCGGGCTGTACGACATGGGTGCCCAATTATGCCCCCCCAGCGAACCGGGAATGCCCATCCATGTCTTTCCGGTCAGCGACCACATGGCATCGGGCACGATATCCGGCCGGCCGGTGACCGGGTCGATGCTTCTGGCCCAGTTCTGGAACGTATAGGGAATGGCGGAGATGAAGGCACCGGTGCGGGCATCGAGCGTATAGAAAAAGCCGTTCTTCGGTGCCTGCACGATGACGTGCCGCATCTCCCCCTTCAGCGGCAGATCCAGGATCATCATCGGCTGGCTGGCCGTGAAATCCCATTGATCCTTCGGTGTTTCCTGGAAGTGCCAGACATATTCGCCCGTTTCCGGCCGGATCGCCACGATGCTGGCCAGAAACAGATTGTCGCCGGTTCCGTTGGAGCGGAATTTGTAGCTCCAGGGCGCACCGTTGCCAACGCCGAGATAGACCAGGTCGGTCACCGGATCATAGACGATGGAATCCCAGACCGTTCCACCGCCCCCGGAATGGACCCACCCGCCATCCGGGCTCCATGTCGGGTACGCCGCCTTAGCCAGAATCGCGTCCGAGACGGCGTGATCGGGCTTGTTGCCGGGCGCGGGGACCGTGAAAAACCGCCATTTCAGCTTGCCGGTCTCGGCATCGAAGCCCGAGACGAAGCCTCGGGCACCGAATTCCGCCCCGCCATTGCCGATCATGACCACGCCCTTCGCAATACGCGGGGCACCATCGACCGTGTAGGAGCGGATATCCCCCAGGGCGGCATCGACGGGGATGGTATCGACGCTCCAGACCAGGTGTCCGGTCCGGGCATCCAGAGCGATCAGCCGCCCGTCGAACGTTCCGAAATAGATACGGCCCTTCCAGTAGGCCGCGCCGCGATTGACGGTATCGCAGCACCCCCTGCTGGCGACCGTCCCCGGCACACCCGGATCGTAGTGCCACAGGACCGCGCCCGTCGCGGCGTCCAGCGCCTCGACGCGGCTCCAGTTGGTGGTGACATACATGATGCCGTCAATGACGAGCGGCGTCGCCTCCTCGCCGCGCATCGAGGGCAGGTCCTGATGCCACGCCAGGCCCAGGCGGCCGACGGTTGCGGTATTGACCGCATCCAGCGGGCTGTATCGCTGCTCGGACGCCGTGCGACCATACTGGGGCCAGTCGCCACGCGGCACGGGGTCCGCGAGGGGTGTGGACGCCGCGGGCGCGGGGGCGAGGTCGGCGGCCGCCAGGCGCAGCGGTGCCGCCGCGACCAGACATGCCGCGCCAAATGTCCGAAAAAAAGCCGCGCTGCGCATGGTACCCAATCCCCTCAATGACGGATGCAGATGGTCTTGGTCTCGGTGAAGGCATCCAGCCAGCCGGTACCGAAATCCCGGCCCATTCCGGATTCCTTCACACCGCCGAAGGGCATGTTCGGATCGATCATGACATGGCTGTTGACCCAGACCGTTCCGGCCTGCATCAGCGGCGGCATATCCATCGCGGCGGCCAGGCTGGTCGTCCAGACGCTGGCGGCCAGCCCGAACGGCGTGTCGTTCGCGCGCGCCAGGGCCTCGGCCGCGTCCGCGACCCGTGTCAGCGTCATGACCGGCCCGAAGACTTCTTCCCTGACCAGCGGAATCGCGTCGTCGGGATTCAGCACCAGCGCCGGGCGCACATAGAAACCGGACGTATCGGGAACCTCCTGTCCAAAAACAACCTCCGCCCCCCGCTCGACCGCGCCATCGACAAAAGCCCGCACCTTCTTCTGCTGCATCGCGGAGACCAGCGGATTGATCTGCGCGGCCTCGTCCATGCCGGGTCCGATGCGCATGCCGGCGATGACGTCCTGCAACCCCTCGGCCACACGGTCGAACAGCGGCGCTTCGATATAGACGCGCGAGCAGGCCGCACAGACCTGTCCCTGGTTCAGAAACCCCGCGAGCGTCAGGCCGGCGACCACACGCGCCGGGTCCGCGTCCGCCAGCACGATGGCCGGATTTTTTCCGCCAAGTTCCAGCGACGCACGCACGAGCCTGTCCGCGCAGACGCGGGCGATCCGCTTACCGACCGGTGTCGACCCGGTAAAGCTGACTTTCGCCACATCCGGATGCCGCACAAGCGCATCGCCCGCGACGGCACCAAGGCCGGTCACGACGTTGAACACGCCATCGGGCACGCCGGCTTCGCTGGCCAATTCGGCAAGTTTCAGCAAGGTCAGCGGCGTGATCTCGGACGGCTTGGCGACGACCGAGCAACCCGCCGCCAGGGCCGGCAGCACCTTCCACACACCGATCGCCAGGGGAAAGTTCCACGGCACGATACCGGCGACCACGCCGATCGGCTCCTTGCGCGTATAGGTGGTATAGCGCGCGTCCGGCGGCAGCGGGATGGAGACATCGAGGCTCTGTCCGGTGATTTTCGTACTCAGCCCGGCCACATAGCGTATCCAGCTCTGCGCGCCCCCCGCCTCGACGATCCGCGAGAGAACAATCGATTTTCCCTGCTCCAGCGTTTCAAGCTGGGCAAGGATTTCGGCGTCCCGCTCCACCAGATCGGCAAGACGGAGCAGGATCCGCTCGCGCTCGCCCGGCCGCATCAGCCGCCACACGCCCGAATCGAAAGCGCGCTTCGCTGACGCCACAGCCCGGTCGACGTCCTTCGCTGTCGCATCGGCGATGGAGGCGATCGGTTCGCCCGTCGCGGGGTCGAAAACGGATATCCGCTCCTGTCCCGACGACGAAACCCATTCTCCATCCAAGAAGAGTCCATGTTCGCGGGAAAGGAAATCCCGAACCTGCGGGAGACACTGCACCGTCGTCATATGGAGTATTCCATGTTGCATGGGGCGGCCGAAACCATGCCCTGTTGCGTAAGATGTGTCGGGAAGGACGCATGCCCGCCGGGGACGCGCGCGGAGCGAATCCCGGTCAGCAGCGGCGCGTCAGGCATCGCCCCGTTTCTCCCGACACAGGGGCCGGACAGGATTCGTGATCCCGATTCTCAAACGGCATCCCGACTGGCGCCGACAAAGCTGACGGCCGATTGCATCGAAACACACGATTCTCACCACCTGCGGATTGCAAAGCTGCTGCGACGGACGAAGCCTGTCAGTTGATGCTATGACGCAATAGTGGATAATTCAAGTTAATTGTGACGGTTTCGCATCGGATTCGCTGCCCGCCATAATGGTGATTTACGGGACAAGAGTCGGGTTCACGAAGGTCATCGGTCCCTCGTTGTTCTACGGCGCGTGCGACAGGGCGCGATGGCGCTTCAGATAGAACGGCGCCGTCCCCGCGATCATGAGTGCGCCGGCCATGCTGGCGGTCACCGCCACGATCGGCAGGGCGTATCGGATACCGTCCGCGGCGGTGAACACCCGGTCGTCCAGCATGCCGATCATCATCGACCCTGCCGACAATCCGATCAGGGCATTGCATAGCAACATGATCGCCGAAATCTGCGCCCGCATCGCACGCGGCGATACCGTCTGAATGACGAAGGCCGACGGCGCCATGGGAAAGGACGCGAAGAAGAACGCAAGCGCAAAGAATACCAGGCCCGCATTTCCCTTGCCGGACAGGGCACTCGCCAGAAACATCAGCGCCGCGCCCGCCATGCCTCCCGCTCCGACGATCATCGGCCCCTGGACGATCCCGCGCGTCGTCAGGGCATCGATCAGTCGCCCGCTGGTATAGATCCCACCACACCCGCAGACGATCGCGATCGCTCCCATGACGCCCCCGACGGTGCCGTGCGGCATGGCCATGACGCGCATCAGATAGGCCGGCGACCAGGCCATGAGCGAGAACAGCATGATCGCACTGCATGAGTATCCGAGGAAATGCAGAGGAAACAGCCATTTCTGTCCAACAATGAATTCGTATGTCTTCATCAACCCCGATCGCGCCTCGATCGCGCCGCGCGTTGAGGGTTCATGGACGAACAATGCGATGACCGCCGCCAGCAGCAGGCCCGGCAGGCCGACAATCACGAAGCAGAACTTCCACGGCACCAGGCCGCCGGGCACGGCGCCGGCATGCAGCACGTCCATCAGCAGCCCGCCGGACAGATAGGCCAGTCCGGCCCCAAGGAACGAACCGGCGGAGAACAGGGCGATGATCCGCCCCAGCCGGGCCGGCGGCACGATATCGGCCAGAAAGGAATAGACGGCCGGCACCAGCGCGGCCTCGCCGATCCCCACGCCCATCCGGCAGAAGAACAGCCCCCAGAAGCCATCGGACAATCCGCAGCCGATCGTGGACAGGCTCCACAAGGCCAGGCCGCCCACGATGATCGGCGGCCGTGGAAACCGGTCGGCCAGCATCGAGATCGGCAGTCCGAGTACCGAATACAGGACCGCGAACGCAAAGCCGTTCAAAACGGCGAACTGGAAATCGTTCAGATGCAGATCGGCCTTTACCGGCCCGATCAGCAGGGACAGGATCTGCCGGTCGACGAATGACAGTACATAGGCACAACCGAACAGGAAGGTCGTCGGCAGCGGACGCGGCCCGCGCATGGCGAATGGGAGCATTCTCTACTTTTCCAGGCTGTCATGGCGGACGAACGATCAGGAACGGTGCCCCTGCAACGATCAGGCTATAGTATAAATCAGTTGAAAATGCCACCATTTCGATATAGGTTTTATAACGATAAAGAATCTTTAATCAGGGACCGCCCCTCCCGGAAACCGGCATTCATGACCCAGCCATCCACGCAGGAAGAATGTACCCCCTCCCATGCCCGCCCGACCGGGCATGTCACGACGATCCGCCTCCGCACCGTCGCCGCGGCCACGATCGGCAATATCGTCGAATGGTATGATTTCGCGCTCTACACGGCCGCTACACCGCTGGTCTTCCAGCGCCTGTTCTTCGCCCGGCACGATGACGGGTTGCTGGCACAGATCGAGCCCATGCTGGTCTTCGGTGCGGGCTTTCTGGTCCGCCCCGCCGGCGGCATCCTGTTCGGACTGCTGGGCGACAGGCTGGGCCACGCGCGCGCCCTGCGCTACACCCTTACGATCATCGGCATCGCCACGGCAGCCATCGGCCTGCTGCCGGGCCAGGCGACGATCGGGGTGCTGGCCCCGCTTCTGCTGCTGGTGCTGCGACTGGCCCAGGGTTTCGCCGCCGGCGGCGAATGGGCGGGCGCCGTGCTCCTGCTCGGCGCCGACAGCCCCGCCCCCCGCCATCGCGGGATCGCGTTCGCCCTGACCCAGTCCGGCGTCGCCGCCGGCATGGTCCTGGGGGGCGCGGCTCTCTGGGCTGCCCGCCAACTGCCCGAAGCCGCTTTCCTGTCATGGGGCTGGCGCATCCCCTTTCTGGCGGCGCTTCCCTTCCTCCTGCTGGGCCTCTGGCTTCGCGCCACGCCCCACCGGGACACTCCCATCGTCCGCTCCGCGCGTCCGCGCGCTGCGTCACAAGGGATGGGGCTGCAAGGGATGGGGCTGCCCCTGCTGACGGGCACGATGCTTCGGCTGGCCGAGAACGGAAGCATCTACATGATGTTGGTCTTCGGCATGGCTTACGGGCACATGCACCATGTGCCGGATCGCTGGATGCTGCTCGCCGGCACGCTGGGCATGGTGGCGGACGGTCTGGCGATGCCCGCCTTCGGCTGGCTGGCCGAGCATCTGGGCGCGCGGACGATCTATGCCCTGGGCGCCGCCGGCATGGCGCTGTTCTGCGGCCCTTTTCTGGCACTGGTCGCGTCAGGCAGCCAGAGCGGGGTCATCCTGGCTTTCATCGTCGGCATGGGTTTGTGTCACGCCCCCATGATCGCGGTCGAGCCAGCCCTGCTCTCCGCCCTGTTCCCGCCCGCCCATCGCTATCTGGGCGTCGCCGTGGCGCATGAGGCTGGGGCGCTGCTGGCCGGCGGCATCTCGCCCGTGGTCGCCACGCTGCTGGTCCACAGCCGGTGGGGGAATGGGGCGGTCTGCGGCTACATGGCGGCCCTGGCCGGCCTCTCCCTCCTCGCCCTGCTGGCAAGGCCGGCGAGGCGGCTCGCCTTTCCTCAGCCCCGGGAATAAGATACCTACGAGGCCGATCAATCGCGGTACCTGGGGGAATCTGTCTTGAAGCGTGGCAAAATCTGGAAACGGGCCGACCCGACGGACCCGTCCTTTTCCCCCCAGACCTCGCCGTTCTTCCATCTCTCCCGCCTCGTCGGCCTGTACCACCTGCGCATGGACGCCCACCTGAAGCCGATCGGCATGGACGTTCCCCGGTGGCGCGTGATCAACATCCTCTACGAACACGAGACGGCGGCGATCAGCACCATCGCCGACCTGGCGGTCACGCGCGTCTCGACCATGACGAAGCTGATCTATCGCATGGAGGGCGAGGGCCTGACCAAAACCTCGGTCTCCGCGCAGGACGGCCGCGTCACCGAAGTGCGGCTGACCGAGAAGGGCCGGGCGGCGCTCGACCTGGTCCGCGCGAAGGCCGGGCTGATCTTCCAGCGCGCGTTCCACGATATTCCAGACAACGAAATGGAGCATCTGATGCAGATGATCCAGAAGATCTACGACAATATCTACTGACCGGATATCCTGACCCGGACCGCGCGCCGCATCGCCGGATTAATATGAAAAATAACTGGAAATGGAAACTATAACGACATAGCATCGACCTGCCGGCCGCCCTCGCGGCCGACAGCACGATGCGAGGCCGCCGATGGTCATTTCAGTCGAGGATGCCAGGCACGAAGCCCGCCGCCGGGTGCCCCGGTGGCTTTTCGACTATATCGATGGCGGTGCCGGCGCGGAACATTCCCTGGACCGCAACCTGTCGGCCCTTGCGGGGATCGGGTTCCTGCCCTCCGTCCTGTCCGGCGCGGGCACGGCCGATACCGGCACCACGCTATTCGGCATCGCCCATCGCTTTCCCGTGGCCCTGGCCCCCGTCGGCATGGCCGGGATGCTCGCACCGGGCGGCGAAATCGCGGCCGCCATGGCCGCCGCGCGTGCCGGCATCTCGATGTGCGTCTCGCACTTCGCCCTCGCATCGATCGAGGACATCGCGGCCGCCGTCGATCCGGCGGGGCTGATGTTCCAACTCTATATCTTCCGCGACCGCGCGATGACCCGCGACATGGTGGGCCGGGCGTGGGCCGCCGGGGTCCGCACGCTGGTGGTCACGGTCGATACGCCCGTCACCCCCCTTCGCCTGCGCGATGCCCGCAACGGGTTTCGCAGTGCCACGCGACTGTCTGGCCGTCTCGCGGGCCAGTGCCTGCTTCGGCCCCGCTGGCTGCATGGCACGCTGCGCCGCCCCGACCGGATCATCCGCAATCTGGAACCCTACGGAATGGGCCAGACCCTGTTCGCGCAGGCGGCCGCGATCGGCCGCGCCATCGACCCCGCCATCGGCTGGGACGACATCGCCGCCCTGCGCGACCTCTGGAAAGGCCGCCTGATTCTCAAGGGGATTCTCCGCCCGGACGATACCGCCCGCGCGGCGTCGGCGGGACTGGACGGCGTCATCCTGTCCAATCACGGCGGCCGGCAACTCGATGGTGCCGTCTCACCCGTCGAAACGCTCGCCGCCTGCCGCGACGCCGCCGGCAGCGGGCTGGATATCTGCGTCGATGGCGGGTTCCGCGACGGCACGGATGTCGTCAAGGCACTGGCCCTGGGCGCACAGGGCGTGCTGATCGGGCGCCCGTGGGCCTACGGCCTGGCAACCGGCGGCATGAGGGGCGTCGGCGATATCCTCACCCTGTTCCACACAGGAATCCAGACCGGCATGATTCTGCTCGGAACCCCCGATATCGCCGACCTGCGTGCAAGAGGGCGGGACCATCTCCACATCGATCCAGCCGGATGGCCGCGATAATACGTTTCGATCAAAGATCATTCATCATTGACCAATCGGTGGAATATTCATACAAAAAGGCACTTTTTCCTTCGGGCGGCACCGCGATCATGAAAAGACGCCTTGCTCCGACGGGCTGAAACCAGGACAGGCTGAAAGCAGCCCCAGCGTCATGCCGGCTTCGCGCGCCATCTTCATGAAAGCGCACACCGCACATCCTGCAGCATCTCGAGTCCGCCACATCGAATGATATGAAGGCACCACATGATTCTACTATTTCACTATCAAAATGAGATAGCCATGGAGTCCGCTGTCGCCCGCATGGTCGCGCAGAATGGCCGCGCCCCCGGCCCGCATGATGCCCATGATCGTCATGCGCACTTTTTAGTGGAAACTTCACGTAACTATGCTAACGTATCCAAACCGTTTCGAACGGTCGGAAGCGAAGGAAAGGGTGGAGGATGTTAACTTCTGTCGAGCAGGCGCAATCGCAGTTTGCGAATGGGCCGGAATTCGATGCCCTTCTGAAGCAGATCGGCGACCGGGCACTCTCCTTCCGCAAGGCGCGCCGGCTGGATGACGATATCGTAGCGGGCTTCAGGGCCATCGGCATCTATCGCGCCTTCGTCGCCCGACGGTTCGGCGGCCTGGAGATCACCCCCGATCGTTTCCTCGAAACCATCGAGACGATCGCCGACGCCGACGGTTCGGCCGGTTGGGTCGCCAGTTTCGGCGTATCGGCCCTCTATCTCGCGGCCCTGCCGGTCCAGACGCTGGAGGCGATCTATCGGAAAGGTCCCGACGTCGTCTTCGCCGGCGCGATATTCCCTCCCTGCCCGGCCGGTATCGCGGATGGCGATCTGGTCGTGTCGGGCCGTTGGCCTTATGCCAGCGGCTGCACCGGTGCGGACCTGCTGGGCGTGGGCGTATCCCTGCCTAACGGGCCGGCCGGCGACGGTCTGCCCCGTACCGCCGTCTTCCCGGCGGAGCAGGCACGCATCGACGAAACCTGGAACACGATGGGCATGGCCGGCACCGGCAGCCACGATATCGTGGCCGAGGCCATCCGTGTCCCGATGGACTGGACGTTCATCCGTGGCGGCCCATCCAATCTGGAGGGCCCAATCTATCGCTACCCCTCTCTGGCCCTGGCGGCTCAGGTACTGACGGTCGTCGGGCTGGGCTGCGCCCGCCGGGCACTGAACGAGATCTCCGCCATGGCTCAGGGACGCAAATCCATCACCGGCGCCCCGGTGATGGCCGACCGTCCCTATGTCCAGTTCAGCATCGCGGAGGCCGAGGCGATGCTCTCCGCGGCGCGCTGTTTCTTCTACGACGTCACGCGCCAGGCCATGGCCGCGGCCGAAAACGGAACGCCTGACGAAGCCTGCGCCGCACGGATACGCCTGGCGTGCATCCACGCTGCACAGACGTCCTACGAGGTCGCACGCCGCTGTTTCGAGTTGGGCGGCATCGCAGCGGTGGACGCCGACCATATCCTGGCGCGCTGCATGCAGGATTGCGCGGTGGTGGCGCAGCACGCCTTCATGGCGCGCAGCAATTACGAAGTCGCGGGCCGACTGATCCTCGGCCGTGGCGGTCGCCCCGGCTATCCGTAAACCGATCGATATTCCTGCGATTTTTTCATTATGCAAGGGAGTCAAACCATGAGCGATCAGCCCGATCCTCGCCGCTTTCTGGAGACAGACAGGGCCGACGGATCAATCTACAACGATCCCGCCCTGTTCGATCTGGAGATGGACCGCATCTTCATGCACAACTGGATCTGGGTCGCGCATCGCAGCGAAATCCCCGAGCCCGGCGATTTCATCACCACGTTCGTCGGCCCCCATCCGGTCATCGTGTCGCGCGACCGCAAGGGCGCAGTCCATGTCATGCTCAATCGCTGCCGCCACCGCGCGGCAACGGTCTGCGAGCAGCACAAGGGCAACACGGCCAGCTTCGTGTGCCCCTATCACGGCTGGGCCTACGGGCTGGACGGCGCGCTGCGCGGGGTGCCGCACCAGAACGGCTATGGACAGGATCTGGACAAGGCTTCGCTGCCGCTGGTCAATCTGCGGGTCGAAGAATATCATGGCCTGATCTTCGCGACCTTCGACCACGCCATTCCCGATCTGGATAGCTGGCTGGGCGCCGCGAAGCCCTGGATCGACCTCTTCATGAAGCAGGGCGCAGGCTGGCCGGTCAAAACGATGGGCGAACACAAATTCACCTTCCCCGGCAACTGGAAGATCCAGCTCGAAAACACGACCGACGCCTATCATTTCCCGATCGTTCACAAATCCTTCCTCGATTCCGTGGACCAGGAAACGCAGGACACCTTCAATTTCGTCGAAGGCGACGGCTTCGTCGAGGATCTGGGCAACGGCCATTCGGTCATGGTCATGATTCCCGAACTGGTCGATCTGGACGAGAATCTCGACGCACCGATCCCCGAACGCTTCCTCGAACTGGCGGACCAGCTCGCCGAGACCTATCCGCCGGAGAAGGTGCGCCAGATCATCCGTGCCGTCGGCGGGTCGGGCTTCAACCTCAACCTGTTCCCCAACCTGGCCTGTTCGATGGCGTTCTTCCGCGTCCTGCGCCCGCTGGGCGTGGCGCAGACCGAAATCCGTCATATCGCCATCGGCATGGATGGCGGCCCCGACATCGCCAACCAGGCCCGCCTGCGCCTGCACGAGCATTTCCAGGGTCCGATGGGCTTCGGCACCCCCGATGACGCCGAAGCCTGGGACCGTGTGCATCGCGGCGCGCTGGCCGGCCGCGACATTCCCATTCTGCTCAATCGCGGCCTGGCGCATGAGGAAAAACGCGCCGACGGCAATCTTTACAGCGATGTCAGCGCCGAGACCGGCATGCGGGCCGCCTATCGCCAGTGGCTGGTCGCGATGACCGGCGAACCGGCAGAGGAGACCGTGGCATGAGCATCACCCTCGACGAAGCCGTGGCCCTGATCACGCTGGAAGCCGACCTGCTCGATCACGGGCATTTCCACGAATGGCTCGGCCTCTACACGCCCGGCGGCAGATACGTGATCCCCACCGATCCGGACGCAGAGGATTTCGAAAACGTCCTGAACTACGCTTATGACGACGCAGAGATGCGCGCCAAGCGCGTCGAGCGCCTGCTGGGCGGCCGTTCGATCTCGGCCGCGCCGCCTGCGCAGACCGTGCGCCTGCTGTCGCGCTATCGCATGCTGGCCGACGACGGCGACGCCTGCACCCTGCGCTGCGCCCAGTATCTCAAGGAACTGCGCCAGCACCGCGAACGCGATTACGCCGCCAACATCACCTATCGCCTGGTCCGCACTCCGGACGGGCTGAAGATCGACCTGAAGGTGATCCGGCTGCTGATCGCCACGGAAGCCCTCACAGCGGTGAGCTACATCCTGTGAGCACCACCGCAAAAGCTCCCGTGGCCCTCGTCACGGGCGGCGCGCGCGGCCTGGGCGCCGCGATCGCCGAAGCCCTGGCGGCGGCGGGCTACCAGGTCGTGCTGGGCGACCGCGACCTGTCGCTTGCCCAGGCCACCGCCACCCGCCTGGGCGGCCATGCGGTCGCGCTGGACGTTGCGTCCGAGGCCGCGATCGAAACCGCGCTCGACACGATCGAGGCCACGCACGGCCTCCCCTGGCTGCTGGTCAACAACGCGGCGATCATGAAGGCTCAGAAGGTGCTCGATATCGACATCGACACCTTCGACGCGGTGATGGCGGTCAATCTACGCGGCAATTTCCTCTGCACGCAGCGTTTCGCCCGCCGCCTCCGCGCCCGCGACCAGGCCGGCCGCATCGTCAATATCGGCTCGCTGGCGGGTCAGAACGGCGGTACCGCGACCGGGGCGCATTACGCGGCCTCCAAGGGCGCGGTCCATACGCTGACCAAGGTCTTCGCGCGCGACCTGGCCCCCCACGGCATCACGGTGAACGCGATCGCGCCCGGCCCGCTGGACCTGCCCTCGGTGGCCGAGACCATCGGCGCCGACGCCGCCGCGCGCATCGCATCCGGCCTGCCGACCGGCCATCTGGGCGACCCGGCCACCATCGCGCGCATGGTCGTCGAACTGGCGCGCGCCGACGCCGGCTCCATCACCGGCGCCACCATCGACATCAATTGCGGCCTCTATCTGCGATAGAGCCGGAGGAGAGCAGACGGATGACCACCAGCCGCGCACGGATCGAAACCGTCATCGACACCGTCGAACAACGGGGCGACGTGCTGATCTTCGATCTGCTGCCCCAGGCCGGCACCCTGCCGCCGTGGCAGGCCGGGGCGCATATCGACCTGTTCCTGGACGACGATCTGGTGCGGCAATATTCGCTCTGCGGTGATCCGGCGGACCGCGCGCGTTACCGGCTCGGCGTCCTGCTCGAACCACAGGGGCGCGGCGGATCGCGCGCCGTGCATGATCGCGTGCGGCCCGGCGCCACGCTGGCCATCGGCGCGCCGCGCAATCTCTTCCCACTCGACACGGGCCTTCGTGGCGAGGCGCTCCTGGTCGGCGGCGGCATCGGTGTCACCCCCCTCATCGCGATGGCCCACACGCTGACCCACGCAAACCAGCGATTCACCCTGCATTATGTGACCCGCGACCCCGTCTTCACCCCCCTGCTGGCACGCGAAGGTTTTGCCGCACAGGTCCAGATCCACGATCGCAGCCAGCCGGACACACCGCGCTTCGATCCCCACGCCGCGATCGCTGCCGCCATCGCCCGCAATGGCGGCGCCTCGGAACTCTGCGTCTATAGTTGCGGCCCGGTCGGGCTGATGGACGCGGTGGCCGAGGCCGCGCTGGCGCTGGGCCTGACGCCCGAGCAGATTCATCGCGAGGCTTTCTCCGCCCTGCCCGTCGAAAACGGCGGCAGTTTCGAGGTCCTGGCCGCCAAATCGGGGGTGCGCGTCACCGTCGCCGCCGACGAACCGATCACGGCCGCCCTCGCCCGCGCCGGCGTCAAGGTGCGGGTCAATTGCGAACAGGGCATCTGCGGCACATGCGTCGCCACGGTGCTGGAAGGCGAACCCGACCACCGCGACGAATATCTGACCGAAGACGAGCGCACCGACCAAATCGCGCTCTGCTGCTCGCGCGCGCTCAGCCCCCTGCTGGTGGTCGATCTGTGACAGGGCTGCGTCTCTGCGTCGCCGGCGTCGGCGCGCTCGGCGGCACTCTGGCGGCCTGCCTGGCACGAGGCGGCGCATCGGTTTCGCTGATCGCACGCGGCGAAACCCTGTCCCGCCTGCGCACCCAGGGCCTGACCCTGACCGAATCCGGTGCGGTCTTCACATGCCACCCCACCGTCGCCGAGCGCGCCGCAGGCCCGGTCGACGTCCTGTTCCTCACCGTCAAGTCACATCAACTGTCCAGCCTGCTGCCGGCGGTCCTGCCGGCCATCGGCCGTGACACATTGATCGTCCCCATCATCAACGGCGTGCCCTGGTGGATGGCGACGGACGACACTTCGCCCGCTTTTCGCGCACTTCCCCCCCTGCTGGATCCGACAGGCCAACTGGCCTCCCACCTGCCGACACAGCAGATCGCGGGCGGCGTCGCCTACGCCTTTTCCTCCAGCGAGGCACGCGGACAGATTCATTCCCTGCGGCCGATGCGCCTGGTGCTGGGCCTTGTCGCCCCCGACATGTCCGGTCGGGATAGCCGCCTGAACATTCTGGCGGCCCTGCTCAACACCTGCGGGATCGACGCCTCCGTCACCGGCGGCATCCACGCCGAAGTCTGGACCAAACTGGTCAGCAACGTCGCATCGAACCCGCTCTCGGTCATCACGGGCGCCACGCTCGGCACCATGGCGACCGACCGGGCCACACGCGCGATCGTCCACGCAACGCTGGACGAAGCCATGGCCGTCGGCATGGCCTGCGGCATTCCCACCCTCAAACCGGCCGAGGCGATCTGCGCCATGATGGCGGCCGCCGGCCCCCACCAGACCTCCATGCTGCAGGATTTCCGTGCCGGCCGCTTCCTCGAAACCGTGGCCATCGGCGACGCACTCGTCGCGCTCGCGCGCGCGCTGGGCGTGCCGACGCCCGTCACCGACACGCTACTGGGCCTCGTGGCCTTTCAACGTCATTCCCTGCCCCTAAAGGAACAGACATCATGACCAGCGATGCGTTGCAGGACGAATGGACCCTTCGGGTTCGTCTGGCGGAGTGCTACCACCTCGTCAGCCATCTCGGCTGGACCGAGATGATCTTCAACCACATCTCGCTGCGCCTGCCCGGCGAGCCGACGCGATACCTCGTCAATCCGTTCGGCCTCCATTACGAGGAGGTAACACCGGAAAACCTGCTGGTGGTCAATGCCAGCGGCGAACTGGTCACCCAGTCGGACGACAAGCCCAATCCGGCCGGCTTCGCCCTGCACGGCGCGATCCACACCGCCCGTGACGATATCCATTGCGTCATCCACACCCACACCAGCGCCGTCACCGCCGTGGCGATGAAGGAGACGGGCTTCAGCCACGATAATTTCTACGGCGCGCAGTTATTCGGCCGCGTCGGCTATCACGCCTTCGAAGGCATCACGCTCTATGACGAAGAACGTCCGCGCATGCTGGAAAGCCTGGGCGACAAGCATGTGCTGGTCCTGCGCAATCACGGCCTCGCGGTCGGCGAGGCCGACGTCGCGCGCACCTTCTTCCTGCTCTGGATCTGCCAGCGCGCCGCCGAAATCCAGTGCCATACCGGCATGATTCCCGGCACCGACGTCAAACTGTCCGACGAGATCCGCCTCGGCTGCGCCCGCGACGCCGCCGGCCTGATCACCCACTCCTCGGCGGCCGATCTGATGTTCGATGCCGCCGTGCGCAAGATGCGCCGCGACCGCGGACCGCTCTGGCCCGGCGACAACGCGGCCTGACGGAAGGACAATTCACATGACGTCCGCTTCCATCACGTCCGATCAGTTCCGACAGGCGATGGCGCATTTTGCCACCGGTGTGGCAGTCGTAACCGCCCAGGACGATCACGGCGACCAGGGCGCGACCATCAGCGCCCTCAGTTCGGTATCGCTTGATCCGCTGACCCTGCTCATCTGCCTCAAACGCGGCAGCGCCACCTGCCGGGCCATCGAACACACCCGACGCTTCGGCCTCAGCGTTCTGTCCCGCGAACAGGAGCCGATCGCCCGTTATTTCGCCATGCCGGCGGACCGCAAACAGGGCACAGTCGCCACACGCCGCGAAGCCGATGGTACGGTGCTGGTCGAGGGCGCCCTGGTCCACATCGCCGCCGAAGTGGTCGAAACGCTGCGCGGCGGCACACACGAGATCTTTCTCGCCCGACCACTCAGCGTCACGGTCGATTCCGACCCAGCGGCCGGCCCGCTGCTTTATTTCCGGGGCGCCTTCGATCTCCCCGCACATACGGAACGCCATGCAGGGACAGGAATGTCATGACAGGCCAGACCATCGACCCCACCGCCCGTCTCGCGCACATCGCTCGCTTCGAGCCAGAGATCCGGGCCTTCACAGCCTGCGATCCCGCACGCATAGAGGCGGATCTGCGCACAGCCCCTCCCGGCCCTCTCTCCGGCCGTCTGGTCGGCGTCAAGGATATCATCGACACCGCGCATTATCCGACAGGCTACGGGTCGGACATCTATGCCGGCCACCGCGCGACAGGCGACGCGGCCTGCGTCGCGTTGCTGCGCGCGGCCGGCGCCACCATGGCAGGCAAGACCGTCACCACCGAATTCGCCTTCTTCCGACCCGGCCCAACGACCAATCCGTTCGATCCGGCGCGCACGCCGGGCGGCTCGTCCAGCGGGTCCGCCGCCGCCGTGGCCATGGGCATGGTCGATATCGGCATCGCCTCTCAGACGGCCGCCTCTCTTACCCGCCCGGCGTCCTATTGCGGCGTCGTCGGCTTCAAGCCCACGTACGGACGCTATGCGCTCTCCGGGGTCAAGGCGCTCGGCCCGTCCTTCGATGCGCTCGGAACCATCACGCCGGACGTCGCAACGGCCATCGCGGCGGATGCCGTGCTGGCCGGCCCGGTCCCCGCCGCGTCGACCATCGTCCCGCGCGCCCCCGCCCGCATCGGCATCTGCCGCACCCCCTGGTGGCACGAGGCGGAAGACGGCACACGCATGGCGCTGGCCGAGGCCGAACGTATCTTCGGCGCCCATACGACGGTCGAAATGGTGGAGATGGACGAGTTCGCCGCCGCAGCCGATCTGCACATCACGATCATGAGCTTCGAGGCCGCCCAAGCCCTGGCCTGGGAATATCAGGCGCGCCGCGAGACATGCAGCCCGCAGATCGTCGGCCTCATCGAAGCCGGACGCGCCATCACCCGCGCCACGTACGAACACGCACAGAACGAAGCCGCGAGACTGCGGACACGCGCCGCAGCCCTTTTCACCCGGTACGACATGCTGGTGGCGCCTGCGGCGCCCGGTGAAGCTCCGTTACGCACCCAGGGTACAGGCAGTCCGATCTTCAGCCGCCTGTGGACCCTGCTCTACCTTCCTACCGTGACGCTACCCGGTCTCGTTGGTCCACTGAACATGCCGGTCGGCATCCAGTGCCTCGGTCCACATGGGGCAGACGAGACACTGTTTGAACACGCACTCTGGGCGGAAGCCCTGCTGCCCACTCGCCCCCTGCCATCCCTTCTGAAATCGTAAGGAAACCTCGCCGTGAGCATCGAGAAACGCTTGAGCATTCTGGAAGCGAAGCTGGAGGAACTGTCTGCCGAAGCGGATATCCGCCGACTTCAGGCCCGATACATGTTCCTGTGCGACACCCCTTGCCCGGAGGTCGGCCAGATCGACGATGTCGAACGTATCGCCCGAATTATGGATTTATATTGTGAAGACGCGATCTGGGAGGGTGTCGGTGCCTATTACGACAATCAGTTCGGACGTGCAGTGGGCAAAGACGCAATTCGCACCCATTTCGAAAAGTTCTGGAGTCCCGCCCGCAAACCCGGCCTACTGCTCAACGCGCATTACCTGACGTCCGAGCAGATTCATGTCCATGGTAATGAGGCCGACGGCCAGTGGATTCACTGTCAGCCCTGGATTTTCGATGATGGAACAGCGCTTTTGCGTTCGAGCCGTCTCAACAATCTGTTCCGCAAGGTTGACGGCGTATGGAAAGTGGCCCGTACGCGAACCGAGAATGTCTTCGTTGCACCGCTGACATCCGGCTGGGCTAACGCTTATCCAGCTGTTTCCGTCCTTATGAACCCCTGACCTCAGGAATTCTTTTATCATGGCTGATACTGATACATTGCTCAAGACCGTCGAGAATGAAGTCATCGCTCTGCATGTTGTCCTTCAGGCTTGGTTTCGTGGTGAAGGCACTGACGACACGGGTTCTGTTCTCAAGCATTTTGCCAAAAATTATACCATGATTGGCGCAGCCGGTCGTGTCCTGCCTCTTGAGGCGTTTGCTAAGGCGCTCCCAACCCTGCGCGGTTCTCGACCTGGACTGGTTATGACAATTGAGAACGTCATGCTCCGCCATGTCTTCCCCGGCGGCGTCCTGGCCACGTACCGAGAAATCCAGACTCAAGGGGAAACTCGGACTGAGCGCTGGTCAAGCGTGACCTTCCAAGGAGAACCGACGGGAACATTACTGTGGACGTTCCTGCACGAGACCTTCTGCGACTGATCGAAGGACCGATCGGTTGGGAGCATAAAGCTGGCCCCATTCGCTCGGACAGATTTGCGGGTTGAATAAGCTATTGCCCGGTGTTGCTATGCCGCCAAT
>NZ_JBDNXE010000043.1:0-32887 GCF_047721585.1 Gluconacetobacter sp. | reverse complement strand
GCGTCTCGACCGGGGCGGGCGGCGGCGGGGGCTTGTCTTCGGCGCATGCCGCCAGAAGCATCACAGGCAATGCGGCGGCGATCAGCGCGACCACGCGCAGACGCCTGTAACGGGACAATGTTTCGGAAACCGCGAACATCAGGCACCCTCCATTTGGAATTTCAGAAGATAGCAGGTAATTAGAAGCATCTCTTGACAAAAAGTCAAACTACTATTTGCGTGATCGCGTCGATCCGGGAGTCATGGTACGTGCGGGTAGCTTGGTATACGGTCAGAGATGGTCGGCGGCAGGGCGTGGCTGTCGCGCGGCCGCGCAACGCCGCGCGCGGCGTGGTCTCACGCTCCATGAGTGCGCTCGCCTTGGCATTCATGCTGGCGGCGTGCGCGGTGAATCCGGAAAATGCCAATACGGAACTGGGTCATCTGATCGACGGTGCGTCGCAACGGACAGTCGCCGGGGAGCCCGTGAATGTTGCGTTGCTGCGGCGTTTCTACGCGCGTCATGATTTCGAGCCCGTATGGACAGTGCGATCGGGCGAGGCGCGTTCCCTCCTGGATGCGGTGTTGCGTGCGGGGGATAACGGCCTCGCCCCCGAAATGTTTCATGCCGATCTGCTGCGGCGGGAGACGGATTTAGCGCCGCTGGATCGCGAATTGTTACTGTCCGACGCTTTTCTGTCATATGCCGATGCCCTGGCCCGTGGCGCCGTGCCGGTGGACCGCCGGAGGGACGATGAGACGCTGACCCCCGAACCGGTTGACGTGGCCGCCCGGCTGGATGCCGCCATCGACAGTCCCGATCCGGCGGCGGTTATCGAAGCGCTGGCGCCCGCGACGCCGACCTACCGGGCGTTGCGACAGGCATTGCGCGCATGCCGCCAGTCTTCCGCCGGCCGTGACGGCCGCAAGGGCGGAGGGGCGACGTGTCTGCGCAGCATCGAAGTGAATCTGGAACGCCAACGCTGGTTGCCGCGCGCGATGCCGCCGGATCGGGTGGTGGTCAATGTGGCCGAGGAGAGGCTGGTCCTGTACCGTGCCGACCGGCCGGTATTCTCCACGCGGGTCATCGTCGGTCAGGATGGGGAGCGGAACCAGAGCCCCGAATTCCGCGCCATGATCGACGCCAGTCTGTACAATCCGCCCTGGGTCGTTCCGGTCGATATCGTGCAGCGGGAGATATTGCCGAAGATCAGCCGCGACCCCGGCTATCTGGCGCGGAATCGCATGATCATGCTGGCCAATGGCGAGGTGGAGCAGAAGCCGGGACCGGATGCGGGGCTCGGGCTGATCATGTTCGACATGCCGAACCGGTTCGATGTCTACCTGCACGATACGCCGGACCAGAATCTCTTCAGGCGCGATAATCGCCGCATCAGCCACGGATGTATCCGGGTACAGAAACCCCGCGATTTCGCGGCGCTGCTGATGCGGCAACCGATCGACGCGATCGATCAGGCGATCGCGCAGGGAACGACCACGCGCAATGCGCTGCCCGAGCCTGTTCCCGTCTTCGTGGTCTATCTGACGGCGTTTCTGGATGCGGACGGGGTTCTGCGCTTTCTTCCGGATTTCTACGATCGCGACGCGGGCATCTGGCAACAATTGAGGAGACGGCCTGCCAGACGGCATCCGGCGGCGCAGGCCGACCGCAGCCCGGTGTCCACGACCCGTCTCCTGGCGGCTCTGGATCGGTCGGAGCCGCCGTCGTCCATGACCGGACGGATGGTGTTGCGGCGGCCGACGATCGGCGGGTAACCCGGCTGCCCTGGTGACGTCGCCGACCGGTGGGCAGCCCCGTCCCGATGGGCAATCGGGACGGAGCGGAGCGGAAAGGGCCGTTCAGGCGCCCGTCCGTTCCAGCACGGGTGTGCCCTGGCCCTGTGCCGCCTGGGCCTTGGCGACGCGGCGCCAGCGGTGCAGGGTCGGCTCCGTGTAGCCGTTGGGCTGGGTGGCGCCGGTGAAGACCAGTTCGGCCGCCGCGCGGTAGGCAGGGCCGTCGGGGTTCTCGGCCAGCGGGCGGTAGCCTTCCTCGCCCTGGTTCTGCGCATCGACGATCGCGGCCATGCGCGTCATGGACGTGCGCACGTCCTCTTCCGAGATCACGCCGTGGCGCAGCCAGTTGGCGACATGCTGCGAGGAGATGCGCAGGGTCGCGCGGTCTTCCATCAGGCCGACATCGTTGATGTCCGGCACCTTGGAGCAGCCGATCCCCATATCCACCCAGCGCACGACATAGCCCAGGATGCCTTGCAGGTTGTTGTCCAGTTCCGCCCGGCGTTCGGCCGCCGACCAGGTGATCTGCCGGGCCAGCGGCAGGGTGAGCAGCGATTCCAGTGCCGCCGGCTGCGTGGCCTCCAGCCGGGTCTGCACGGCACGGACATCGACGAAATGATAGTGCAGGGCATGCAATGTCGCCGCCGTGGGGGAAGGCACCCACGCCGTGTTCGCGCCCGCGCGGGGGTGGGCGATCTTCTGTTCCATCATGTCGGCCATGCGGTCGGGCATCGCCCACATGCCCTTGCCGATCTGCGCGCGGCCTTTCAGGCCGCAGGCCAGGCCGATGGCGACGTTGCGCTGTTCGTAGGCGCCCATCCACGGCTCGGCGCGCATCTCGCCCTTGCGGACCACCGGGCCGGCCTGCATGCAGTAATGGATCTCGTCGCCCGTGCGGTCGAGGAAGCCGGTATTGATGAACACCACGCGGTTGCGCGCGGCATGGATGCAGGCGGCCAGGTTGGCGCTGGTGCGCCGCTCTTCGTCCATGATGCCCATCTTGATCGTGTTGGGCGGCAGGTCCAGCATCTGCTCCACGCGGTCGAACAGGGCGTTGGACAGCGCGACTTCCTCGCCGCCATGCATCTTGGGCTTGACGATATAGATCGAGCCGGTGCGGCTGTTGACGGTGGGCGAGTTGCCGCGCAGGTCGTGCAGCGCGATGGCGGCGGTGATCGCGGCGTCCAGCACGCCCTCGGGGATGGCGTGGCCGGTGATGTCCGTCACCGCGTCGGTGAACATATGGTGCCCGACATTGCGCACCAGCATCAGGCTGCGCCCCGACAGCACCAGCGACGAGCCGTCGGGCGCGGTGTAGCGGCGGTCGGGCGCCAGTTGGCGCTCCACCATCCGGCCGCCCTTGGGGAAGGAGGCCGTGAGCGTGCCCTTCATCAGGCCCAGCCAGTTGCGGTAGACCAGAATCTTGTCTTCCACATCGACCGCCGAGACGCTGTCCTCGCAATCCATGATGGTGGTCAGCGCGGATTCCGCGATCACGTCCGCGATGCCGGCCTTGTCACGGCTGCCGATCGGCGCGGTTGGGTCGAAGCGCAGTTCGATATGCAGGCCGTGATTGCGCAGCACGATCGCCTCTGGCGCGTCGCCCGTGCCCTGGAAGCCGGCGAACTGGGCGGGGCGGCGCAGTTCGACCGGTTCGGCGACACCTTCGAGGGTCGCGAACAGCCGCCCGTCCGCGATGTGATAGCGGGTGGCGTCGGCGTGGCTGCCCTGTGCCAGCGGGGTGATTTCGTCCAGCAGCACACGCACGCGGCGGATGACCTGCGCGCCGCGCTGTTCGTCATAGCCGCGCGCCGGTGCGCCGGAGGCGCCATAGGGCTCGGCATCCGTACCGTAGAACGCATCGTACAGGCTGCCCCAGCGTGCATTGGCGGCGTTGAGCGCGTAGCGGGCATTGGTGACGGGGACCACCAGTTGCGGGCCGGCGACATGGGCGATTTCGGCATCCACGTCGCGGGTCGTGATCTCGAAATGGGTCGGCTGGGGTTCCAGATAGCCGGTGGTCCGCAGCAGGCGGATCTGGCCTTCGACATCGGCCGCGTCGAATCCCGGCGCGGTCAGCAACTGGTCCACGGCCTGTTGCAGCAACCGGCGCCGCGCCAGCGCGCTCAGAACCTTGGGCGCGAACTGCGAGACGATGTCGGACAGGCCGGCCCAGAAGCGGTCGGCGGCGATGCCGGTGCCGGGCAAGACCTCGTTCGTGACGAAGGCATCGAGGGCGTGATCGACTTGAATCTGACCAATCGTGCGGCGGGACATGGCGGTTCCCCTTGATAGGATGGTACGGACCGGGTCGGGTCCGGCATGGATGTGGTGGCAGGTCTGTCGAGCGGACAGGCTGGGGACGGGTTCAGAACCGGGTCCGGTGGCTGTCCATGATCATGCGCCGGGCAAGGCGTGCATCCATGCCGGCGGGGTGGCGGGCACGGTGCGGAACGGCCTTGTGGATGGCGATGGATTCGACGGGCATTGACGAACCTTCCTCTTCGATGATCCTGTGCGATCAGTTAAGGAGAGCCATGAAGCTGATACCAGACAAAAGAAGACGTTAAATCATGAATGGTGTAAAACCATTTACATACTGATCTGTATATTTGTAAAAACGGGTAAATAAGCATGTCCCCGACCCGCATCGGCCGCATTATCCGCCGGCTTCGGACCGAACGGTCTCTGTCGCAGCAGGCGCTGGCCGTCAGGCTGGGTATTTCGCCCAGCTATCTCAACCTGATCGAGCATGACCAGCGCAGCGTGACGGCGTCGCTGCTGATCAAGCTGACACGGGCGCTGGATGTCTCGATCGAGGCGCTGTCGGGCGTGGACGAGCAGCGGATGGAGGGGTTGCTGCATCAGGCGCTCTCCGACCCGCTGCTGGGGGCGCATGGCGTGCCGGCGCAGGAAATCGCAGCCCTGGCGGCCCAGCCGGAGGCCGCGCGGGCGGTGCTGACGCTGCATCAGGCCTTTCGCGCGGCCCATCATGACGCGACCCGGCTGATGCTGCCGACGGGCACGCGGGTCATCCTGCCGCAGGACGAGGCGCGGCTGGTGTATGACGAGCGGCTGAACCATTTCCCCCCCCTTGAAGAGATCGCCGAGCAGGTGCGCGCGGAGATGGCGCGGACGGCCCGCCTGCCCGATGGCGAGGCGGCGGCGCCCTCGGAAAGCAACCACATGATCGCGACCCGGTTGCGCCAGCATCACGGCATCGTGGTGCGCATCACCGCGCTGGACGGGGCGTTCCGCCGCTACGATCCCGACAGTCGGCTGCTGCTGCTGTCGGACCTCCTGCCGCGGGAAAGTCGGGGATTCCAGCTTGCCTTTCAACTGATGCTGCTGGAAGGGCGGGAGGTGATCGAGGCGCTGTTGCAGGAGATCGCGCCCAGCACCGAGGATGCCCGCATCGTGATCCAGATCGGGCTGGTGAATTATGCCGCCGCCGCGCTGCTGATGCCCTATTCGCCGTTTCTCGCGGCGGCGACGGCGCTGCGCTATGATCTGGATATTCTCTCGGCGCGGTTTGGTGTGTCGTACCAGCAGGCGGCGCAGCGGCTTTCGACCTTGCAGAAGCCGGGCGAGCGGGGGGTGCCGTTCTTTTTCGTGCGCACCGACCCGGCGGGCAACATGACAAAGAGTTTCTCCGCCTGCGGTTTTCCGGTGCCCCGGCAGGGGCATTCCTGCCCGCAATGGAATGCCAACACCTGTTTCGCCACCCCCGGCGCGGTGCAGGCGCAGGTGACCCAGTTTACCGACGGGCGGACGTTCCTGTGCTTCTCGCGGACGGTGTCGGGTATTTCGACCGGCTGGAACGACCTGCAACCGGTCCATGCCATCGCCATGGGGTGCGACATCACCCGCGCCTCGGAAATCGTTTATTCCGACCGGTTGAATCTTCAGGCGCCGGCGATTCCCGTCGGTATTTCCTGCCATCTGTGCGACTGGACCGAATGCCGGTCGCGCGCGCATCCGCCACTGCATCATCGTCTGGCGCTGGATATCAACCGGCGGGATGCGCTGCCCTTTACGCTCGAAACCGCGCCGGAGCGGCCGGGCGGTGGCGGATGAGCGAACGGAAACCCGCGATGAGGGCCATGAACCAACGGGGGCTTCGGATGTTTCAGCACCAGGGCATCCGGGCCTGAAATTGGGCTCGTGTAAAGGAGATAAAACTCTTATATTGAAAGATGTACATCCCCCCAACCAAGAAATCGGTAATAGAACCGGTCAGACAGGCGGATTGAAAATACAGTGTCGAACAAAGAAATTTTCCAGATTCCGCCGTCCTTCGCCGCGCAGGCCGGCGTTGATGGTGCCCACCTGCGGCAGATGACCGCCGACGCCGCGCGCGATCCGGAACGGTTCTGGCTCGATCAGGCCGGGCGCCTGGACTGGACGCGGCGGCCCACCCTGGCCTCGGGCTCGTCCTTCGCGGATGACGTGTCGATCCGCTGGTTCGCGGATGGCAGGCTGAATGCCAGCGTCAACTGTCTGGACCGCCATCTGGCCGAACGGGGCGAGCAGATCGCCCTGATCTGGCAGGGGCAGGAGGCGTCGCAGGTCGAGCGCCTGACCTATCGCGCGCTGCATGAGCGCGTGTGTCGGATGGCCAACGTGCTGCGCGGGCTGGGGGTCGAGCGCGGCGACCGGGTGGCGATTCATCTGCCGATGGTGATCGAGGGCGTGGTGGCGATGCTGGCCTGCGCGCGGATCGGTGCCCTGCATGTGGTGCTGTTCGGCGGGTTTTCGGCCGAGGGACTGGCCGACCGGTTGAACGACAGCGGGGCGGTGGCGATCATCACCGCCGACGAGGCGCGGCGTGGCCCCAAGCGGATCGCGTTGAAGACCGTGATGGACGAGGCGCTGGCGCGCGGCGTGCCCGGCGTGCGGCATATGCTGGTGCTGTCGGTGACCGGCATCGACCTGCCGATGCAGGAGGGCCGTGACCTGGCGCTGGCGCCGCTGCTGGCGCAGGCATCGTCGGACTGCCCGCCTGCCGACATGGAGGCCGAGGACCCGCTGTTCCTGCTCTATACCTCGGGCAGCACCGGCAAGCCGAAGGGTATGGTTCATTCCACCGGCGGTTATATGGTCTGGGCTTCGTTCACCCATGAGATGGTCTTCGACCATCGGGAAGGGGACGTGTTCTGGTGCACGGCCGATATCAGTTGGATCACCGGGCACACTTATGTGGTCTACGGGCCGTTGGCCAATGGCGGCACGATCCTGCTGTTCGAGGGTCTGCCGTCCTATCCCGCGCCGGGGCGGTGGTGGGAGGTGATCGACACCCACAAGGTGACCACCTTCTATACTGCGCCGACGGCCATCCGCTCGCTGATGCGTGACGACGACGCGGTGGTGAAGGGCTACGCGCTGGACAGCCTGCGCCTGCTGGGCAGCGTGGGCGAGCCGATCAGCCCCGATGCGTGGATCTGGTTCCATGAGGCGGTCGGGCGGGGGCGCTGCCCGGTGGTCGATACCTGGTGGCAGACCGAGACCGGCGGCATCCTGATCGCACCGATTCCCGGAGCGGTGCCGCAGAAGCCGGGCTCCGCCACCCTGCCGCTGCCGGGTGTGGACGCCGTGCTGCTGACGGACAAGGGCGAGGTGATCGACGGCGAAGGGGAGGGCTGCCTGTGCATCGCCCACTCCTGGCCGGGGCAGGCGCGCACCATCTGGGGCGGGCATGAACGCTTCCGCCAGACCTATTTCAGCTTCAGCCCCGGTTATTATTTCTCGGGCGACGGGGCGCGGCGCGATGCCGATGGCTATTACTGGATCACGGGGCGCATCGACGACGTGATCAACGTCTCGGGCCATCGGATCGGCACCGCCGAGGTCGAGGATGTGGTGGCGACCGACCATCGCTTCGTCGAATGCGCGGCGGTCGGCGTGCCGCACGATATCAAGGGGCAGGGGCTGGTCGTGTTCGTGGTGGCGCGCGATGCGTCCGTGCCGGACCTGGCCGACGCCGCGTCGCTGGCGGTGACGAAAGGGATCGGGCGCTATGCGGTGCCCGAGCGGGTCTATCTGGTGCCCGACCTGCCGAAGACGCGATCAGGCAAGATCGTGCGGCGGCTGCTGCGCAAGATTGCCTGCCATGAATTGGACGGGCTGGGCGACCTGTCGACGCTGGCCGACGCGACGATCGTGGACCGGCTGATCGCGGTGGTCGGACCGGCGAAATAATGGTGCGGGCGGGGGTGTCCCGCCCGCCGTCCAATGGAGGATGACGATGCGGCCATGGCGGCTCGCGGGCCTGTTGTGCCTGATGGCGGCGGCCCTGTTCGCCGGACAGGGTGACGCCATGGCGCGGATGGTGACGCGGCCCGTTACCTGGACCCAGGATGGCGTGCGGTTCGACAGCGTGCTGGTCTATGACGATTCGGTTCCGGGTCATCGTCCGGGGCTGGTCATGGTGCCCAACTGGCATGGGGTGAATGCGATCGCCATCGACAAGGCGCGGATGATCGCGGGGCAGCGTTATGTCATCCTGCTGACGGACGTTTATGGTGCCTCGGTGCGCCCGGCGGATGACGCGCAGGCCCAGGCGGCGGTCAGGCCGCTGATGGCCGACCGGGCGTTGCTGCGGGCGCGGATGGCGCGGGCGCTGGCCGAATTGCGGGCACAGGCGGCATCGGCGCCGATCGATCTTTCCCGTCTGGCGGCGATCGGGTTCTGTTTCGGCGGAACGGCGGTGCTGGACCTGGCGCGCAGCGGGGCCGAGCTGGGCGCGGTGGTGTCGTTCCATGGCGATCTGGCGACCGATGATCCTGCACTGGCGCGGGGGATCCGGGCGTCCGTGCTGGTGATGAATGGGGCGGACGATCAGTGGACGATGCCCGACGTTCCGGCCTTTCTGCGGGAGATGAGCCAGACGCCCGCGGCCTGGCAGTTCGTGGCGATCGGCCATGCGGTGCATTGCTTTACCGAGACCGAGGCCACCACGCCGAAGGGGCCATGCCGCTACGATGCCGATGCGGCCGAGCAGTCTTACGCCCTGATGCGTGGTTGGCTGGCGACGCATCTCGCGGGGGCGGCACGGTGAGGATGTCGTCCGCCCGGCTGGCCGCCCTGATCGTGGGGCTGGCAGGGATGCCGTGGGGAGCGGCGGCATGGTCGCAGGCCTATCCTGGCGGCGCGGGCCTTCCGCCGGGCGTGTTCATGCCGGGGGCGGGCGTGGCGTCGGCGGCCGACCGGGCGCGGCGGCAGATTGCGGCGGAGACGGCGATCAGGCAGCAGGATCTCGCCGCCCGCACCCGCCAGCAGCAGGCGATTGCGCGCGATCAGGCGGCGCTGGATGCCGCGCGCGGGCAGCGTGGCGCGTCGTCTCCGCCGACGCCGGAACAATGGCAGCGCGAGCAGGCATTGCGGAATGACATCGATCGGCGGATCGCGGTGCAGCGCCGAGGCGTGACCGTGACGCCGACCGGGCCGGGCGGATGGATCATGCGGGACGGGGAAGGAACGACCCGGGGCGTGTGCCGCGAGATCGGCGGCGTTCTGACCTGTTAAGAGGGGCGGCCCGTCGTTTTATGGCGGCCAGCCGCCATGGGCGGGTGGAGCGTCATGGCGGTTCCACCAGCCGCCGCCGAGCGACTGGAACAGGCCGGCGGTGTCGGACAGGCGGGCCGCGCGGGCCTGTGCCAGGGTGACGCGGGCCTGGAGCGTGGTCTGGGTGGCCAGCAGCATGTCCACCCGCGAGGCGTCGCCGTAGGCGAGGCGCGCGCGGGCGATGTCGAGGCTGCGCGTGGCCGCGCGTTCGGCTTCGCTGTCGGCGACCAGGGCCGTGGCATCGGCGCTGACGGCGTTGAGGCTGTCTGTGACGTCCTGCACGGCGGCGACGACGGCGGAGCGGTATTCGGCCGCGGCCTGTTCGTACTGCGCGCGGGCGGCGCGTTCCTGATGCATCAGTTGCCCGCCCTGGAACAGGGGCTGGGAGAGCATGCCGGCGACCATCCACTGGCCGTAGCCGGGGACGAACATCTGGCCGATCGAGGCTGCCGCCAGGCCCGGCTGGGCGCTGAGTTGCAGGTTGGGCAGGCGGTTGGCGATGGCGACGCCCACTTGCGCGCAGGCGGCGTGCCAGCCGGCTTCGGCCACCTTGACGTCCGGCCGCTGGTCGATCAGCCGGGCGGGCAGGCTGACGGGCAGGTCCTGGGGCAGGGTGAAGCCGTCCAGCGTGAAATCGGGCGTGGGCGCGTCGGGCATGTCGCCGGCCAAGGCGGCGATCTGGTCATGCTGCTGCGACAGTTGCTGGCGCAGGGGCACCAGGGTGGCCTCGTCCTGCGCAAGCTGGGCGCGTTGCTGGGCCAGGTCGGCGTCGGACATCTGCCCCAGGGCGATCTGGCGCGTGGCGGATTCCAGGATCTGGCGCTGGCTGGCGATGACGTCCTGCACCGTATCGACCTGCGCGCGCAGCGCGGCGTAGGCGATGGCCGCCTGGACCAGTTCGCCGGTCAGGGTCAGGTAGGCGGCTTCGAGCTGGTAGCGTTCGGCGTCGCGCTGGGCGCCCGAGGCTTCGATCCCGCGTCGCAGCCCGCCCCAGATATCGGCCTGATAGGAGATGTTCAACTGCGCCGTGTGGACGGTGTACAGCCAGCGATTGCTATTGGGCACCGGCGAGTAGGTGCGCGAGGTCTTGAAGCGTGCCGGATTGAAGCTGGCCGAGATGTTGGGATACAGCACCCCCGCCTGGGCGGCGCGGTTTTCCTGCGCCACGCGCAGCGCGTGGCGTGCGGCCTCCAGGTCCGGGCTGTTGGCCAGCGCGTGCCGGACCAGTCGGTCCAGAGCCGGGGAGTGGAACAGTTCCCACCACCGGGCGGGGATGTCGGCGCCGGGGTGGAAGGTTTGGGCCTGTCCGTCCGCTCCCGCCGTGCTGTCGGTGCGCGTGGGGCGGCCCGCCTGCGCGAACTGCGTCGCGGGGGCGGAGGGGTGGTGGAAGTTCGGTCCGACCGCGCAGCCGCCCAGGTCCGCCAGCAGCGCGAGCGCGCCGGCACCGCACAGCAGGCGCCGCCAGTGGCCCGAAATCGGGGCGCGCGCAGGAAAGGCGGTCATGCCGGGTCTCCCTTCCGGCGCGGGGCGCGGCGCGCCTGCCAGGCTTCCAGCTCGCAATAATAGGTGGGCAGGATGAACAGCGTCAGCAGGGTGGCGATGCCCAGCCCGCCGACGACGACCGTGGCGAGGCCACGCTGGACATCGGTGCCGATACCCGTGGCCAGGGCCGCGGGCAGCATGCCCATGCTGGCGACGGTGGCCGTCATCAGCACAGGGCGGAACCGCTCGCCGGCCCCTTCCAGCACCGCGTCGCGCAGGGGCATGCCTTCGTCGCGCAGCCGGTTGATGGCCGAGATCATGATGATGCCGTTCTGGATCGCGACGCCGAACAGGGCGATGAAGCCGACGGCGGTGGCGATGTTCAGCGTCTCGCCCCGCAGGTTCAGGGCCACCAGGCCGCCCAGCGTGGCCATGGGCACCACCGCCATCACCAGGAACGCCTGGCGCAGGCAGCCGAACTGGCTGAACAGCAGGACCAGCATGACGCAGAACATGATGGCAAGCGCCACGCTCAGCCGGGCTTCCGCGCGTTCCTCCTGCTGGAAGGTGCCGGCCCATTCCAGCCGGTAGCGCGCGGAGTCGAAATGCACCTGCGCGGCGATGCGGCCTTGGGCATCGGCGAGATACTGCGACAGCGGGCGCTGGCCGTTATCGACGCGGATGGTGATCTGCCGGTGGTTCATCTCGTGCGCGATGTTCGCCTCGCCGGTCTGGAGCGCAATGTGGGCGACCAGTCCGAGCGGAATGCGCGCGCCGTTCAGGCCCGTGAGCGGAATCTGGCGGATGGCCGGCAGGTCGTTGTTCAGGCGCCGCTGCATGTGCGCGGTCATGGCGTAGATGCGGTCGCCCACATAGACCTGCCCCACGGCGGCATCGCCGACCATGTTCTGGACCGCGTTCATGATATCCGTGCCGTTGACGCCGTAGCGGGCCGCCGCTGCCCGGTCGACCGTGATATCCATTTGCGGAATCTCGGGTTCCTGGAAGATCGAGGCGTCGGCGGTGCCGGGGACCTGATGCAGGATGGACACGATATGGGTGCCGATCCGGCGCAGTTCCTTCAGGTCGTCGCCATAGACGCGCAGGACCAGCGGGCTGTGCGCGCCGCCGACCAGATCGTTCATGTTGTCGGCGATCGGCTGGCTGATGCCGAAGGTGATGCCGGGAATCTGCGCCAGCCGGTCATGCAGGCGGTTGATGAACGCCACGCGGGTTTCGCCGTGCGGCCAGGTTTTGTAGGGCGTGAGGCCGACCGGGGCCTCGATATGCGAGGGGCTCCACGGGTCTGTGCCTGAATCGTTGCGGCCGATCTGCGTCGCCACGAAACTGGTCTCGGGGAAGGCACGGATCGCGTCGCGGATCTCGTCGGCCATCGCGCTGGCCTTTTCCAGCGACAGGCCCGAGGGAAGCTGGATCTGTAGCCACAGCGCGCCTTCGTCGAGATCGGGCAGGAACTCGCGCCCCGTGCGTGCGCCCAGCCAGACCACCAGGCAGAAGGCGATCGCGCCGCCCAGATAGGCCGCCCACGGCCGGTCCACCATATGGCCCAGGCCCCTGTGATAGGCATGGTGCAGCTTTTCCAGCGGCACGTTGTGATACAGGCGGTGCGGCTTGCGCATGGCCAGATAGGCCAGCGCGGGCGTTAGCGTCGTGGCGCAGAGCAGGGCGCCCAGCAGGGCGAAGCTGACGGTGAAGGCCATCGGCCGGAACAGGCGGCCGGCCGCGCCTTCGAAGGCGAAGAGCGGGCCGTAGGCGATGATGATGATCAGCGTCGCGAAGACGATCGCCTTGCCCACATGCCGTGTCACGGCGAGGATGTCGCCCTCGTCCATCCTGTGGTCGGGCCGTTCCTCGCGGATGCGCAGGATAGCCTCGGTCACCACGATGGCGCCGTCGACGATCACGCCGAAATCGATGGCCCCGAGCGAGAACAGGTTGGCCGGCATGTGCAGCAGGTGCATCAGCACGAAGACGGTGGCCAGCGCCAGCGGAATGGTGACGGCGGCGACGATCGCGCTGCGCGGGCTGCCCAGGAACAGGACCAGGATCAGGAAGACCAGGCTCACGCCCTCGATCACCGTGTGGGTGACCTTGTCGGTCGTGGTCCGCACCAGGCTGTCGCGGTCGATGATCGGCACGATCCTGACGCCCGAGGAGGCCAGCCGGAGTTGAAGCCGGGTGATCGTGTCATGCAGGTCTTGCAGCACCAGCGACGGGTTCTGCCCGCTGAGCATCGTGACGATGCCCTCGATCGTATCCGAGTTGCCGTTCAGGCCCAGGATGCCCTCGCGCACCTGATGGCCCAGTTGCAGCTCGCCCAGATCGCGGATCAGGACCGGCACGCCGTTGCGCTGGGTCACCGCGATGGCGCCCATGTCCCCGAGCGTATGGACCATGCCGACCCCGCGCACGACATAGGATTGATCGCCGCGCGTGATGCGGCCGCCGCCGCCATTGGCATTGTTGGCCTGAAGGGCGGCGATCACGTCATTGACGCCGACGGCGTAGCGGAACAGGGCCTGCGGATCGAGGACGATCTGGTACTCGATGGTGAAGCCGCCGAAATTATTGACCGCCGCGACACCGGGCACCTGTTCCAGGGCCGGGATCACGATCCATTTCTGGATATCGGACAGTTCCATCAGGTTCCGGCCGTCGGATTGCAGCGTGTAGCGGTAGATTTCGCCCGATGGGCCGGTGATCGGCCCCATCGTCGGGACGACGCCCGTGGGCAGCGCGGCCTGTGCGAGCTGCTCCGACACATGCTGGCGCGCGGTGTTGACGTCGGTGCCGTCCTTGAAGATCAGGGTGATCAGCGACAGGCCGAAAGTCGAACTGGAGCGGCTGTCCACCAGCCCCGGCGTGCTGGCCAGCAGGCGCTCCAGCGGGACCGTGACTTCCTGTTCGATCTCCTCGGCGGCGAGGCCGGGTACCTGGCTCGTGATCTGGACGTTGACCGCGCCCAGGTCGGGGTAGGCCTCGACCGGGATCTGATGCCAGGCGATCGCGCCCAGGGTCATCAGGATCATCATGGCGGCGAAGACGATGCGCCGTTGCTGCAGGCAGGCGGCGATAAAGCGGTTAATCATCGTTCAGCAGCACCGCGCCCTGGGTCACGACGCGGTCGCCGGCCGAAAGGCCGGACGTGACCTCGCACAGGTCGCCGTCGTCATAAATGATCTCGATATCGCGCCGCCTGTAGGCATGGGGCGCGACTTCGACGAACACCGTCACGGTGTCGTTGTTCATCAGCAGCGCCGATTGCGGGACCATGATGCGCGGTGGCTGCGGGCTCAGGATGGTCACGGTGGCGAACATGCCGGGCTTCAGCGTGTCATCGTCATTGGCCAGCACCACCCTCGCCTGGAGCGTGCGGGTATCGGGATGCAGCACCGGCTCGATCGCCGCGATCGTGCCATGCGTCGTCCGGCCCGGCAGGGCGGGAAAGGTGATATCGACCGCCTGCCCGGTATGGACGGTATTGGTCAGGTTTTCCGGCACGGCGGCGACGGCCCAGACCTGTTGCGTGCCGGTGACCGTCATCAGCGGTGCCGTCGGGTCGGTGACGAAGGCACCGGGGGCGGTGTTGACCGCCGAAACCGTGCCGTCGATCGGCGTGGTCAGCCGGATCACGCCGCCCTGTCCGGGCTGGGCGCGCAGGGCGGCCAGCCGCGCGGTGGCACGGTCGTCTTCCGCCTGGGCCTGGAGCCACGCGCTGCGGGCGGCTTCCACATCGCGGGTGGCGGCGCCGCCGGCGCTGGCGACGCCCTGGGCGCGCAGCAGGGCGCGCCGCGCATAGTCCAGCCCCGCGCGGGCCTTCGCGGCGTCGGTCGTGGCCAGGGCCATGTCGCCCGAGGCCAGTTCGGCAAGGACCTGGCCGCGCGTCACATGGTCGCCGGCGGTGACCGGCAGGCTGAGGGTCGCGCCGGCAACCGGCGTCATGACCGAAACAGACTGCGACGGCTCGGCACGGATTTCGCCGGGCACCGGAATCGTGCGGCTGGGCGAGGCGAGCGTGACGGAGTTGACGGACAGGCGGGCCGCCAGCGGCGAATCCGCCGCGACCGTCAGCAGACCATGGTCGTTGCGTACCATGGCCGAAGCCATGGCGGACGTTGCGACCCCGGACAGGATGGCGCAGGCCAGGAGACTGCCCCCCAGCAGACGCGTGGCGCGACCGGATGATCGGGGGAAGGGCGGCGAAGGTGTCACGGGCGCGATCTGGTGCATGGGCCTGAGCCTGAGGTCCTGGAGAATAAGGAGGCATCCAACCCCAACGAGGGCCAGGACGGAACCGATTCTGAACGAGAAGATGTTACGGGAACGCAGGTACGGGGAGGCTGGGGCTGGGGCCGGTGCCGCGTGCTGCCACTAGCGACGATCCCGATCCTTGTCCATGGGCGCGCGGGAGGGGCCGCCTTGCGGGCAGGGAAGCCCGTAGCGGGCGCGAAACGGGGTTGTCGCCCGGCGAGGAAGACAGGTGCCGGAAAGACGGTACGCGCCGTGCCCGCCGTGGGGAAAAGGGAGCCGGCCGCGCGGGGAAAAACGGGATGTGGGAAAGAGGAAAGGAAAACATATGTCTGTATCAGGTCTGGCACGGCGTTTTCTTTTGTATCGGGCCGATCCGGCCGATGCGCGGCCAGGAGGGACGGGCACGACAGGCACGTATGACGATCGATAAAATATTACAAATTTTTTCAAAACCATATCGATAAGATGATCGTTATTTAATATTTTCTCGCGAGAGAATACGGAATTCGTATATGTCATGAAAATTTCACAGGCATTTCAGGGCTCTCCGGATGAGACCCGCCTGTGGGTCGGGCCGCGCGCCGGCCGGTGGCGTGACGGACAGCGTATTTCATGTCATTGCGGAATGTGATCGCCGGGCCTGTGACCCGGCACTGCATGCGATTTCCCGAAATTTTGAAAGGTTGTCCATTTGCGTCCGCTTTCCAAACGCATTCTCGCCCTTTCCTTGTCCACGGCCCTGGCCTCGGTCGGCCTGGTGGGGCTGTCGCAGAGCGCGGGGGCGGCTGACAGCCAGCCCCAGCCCCAGCCCCAGCCGGAGCCTCTGCCGCTGCCCGATTCCATCCCGGCGCCGCGGGACGTGCCGTTCGGCGGCACCATCCGGCTGTCGGTCGATGCCACCGACCTGGCGCGGCATATCATGACCGTGCACGAGACCGTGCCGGTGCCGGCCGCGCTGGCGGCGACTGGTGGCGACCTGCCGCTGTTCTATCCGATGTGGCTGCCGGGCGATCATTCGCCGACCGGTGCGCTCGACCAGTTCGGCGGCCTGGTGGTGAAGGCCGGCGGGGTGACGCTGCCGTGGCTGCGCGACAACGTGACGGTCAGTGCCTTCCATATCCCCGTGCCCAAGGGCGCGCATACGGTGGATGTGTCGTTCCAGCTTCTGTCGCCGGTTTCGCGCGAGGAAGGGCGCGTGGTGATGACGCCCGAGATGCTGAACGTGCAGTGGAATGCGGTGGCGCTCTATCCGGCCGGGTATTTCACGCGCCAGATCCCGGTCGAGGCCAGCCTGCGCCTGCCCACGGGCTGGCAGTACGGCACGGCCCTGCGCGCGCAGGGCAAGGCCGGCGACGTCGTGACCTTCAAGCCGGTGACGTTCAATACGCTGGTGGATTCCCCGCTGTTCGCCGGACGGTATTTCCGCCGCATCGACCTGGCGCCGGGTGCCGCCGTGCCGGTGGCGCTGAACCTGGTGGCGGACAAGCCGGGGGAACTGGAGGTGAGCGATGCCCAGATCGCGGCGCATCGCGCGCTGGTGACGCAGGCGAACCTGCTCTATGGCTCGCATCATTACGATCATTATGACTTCCTGCTCGCGCTGACCGAGGAACTGGGCGGGATCGGGCTGGAGCATCACCAGTCGAGCGAAAACAGCGGTCCGCGCGGCTATTTTACCGAATGGGACAAGACGTTCGCGACCCGCGACCTGCTGGCGCACGAATACACCCATTCGTGGAACGGCAAATACCGCCGGCCGGCCGGCCTGTGGGCGCCGAACTTCAATACCCCCCAGCGTGGGACGGGCCTGTGGGTCTATGAAGGGCAGACCCAGTACTGGGGGTATGTCCTGGCGGCGCGCGCGGGCCTGATGACGGCGCCGCAGGTGATCGAGGCGCTGGCCGAGGTGGGGGCGGTGTATGACACGCGCCGTGGACGCACCTGGCGGCCGCTGATCGATACGACGAACGACCCGGTAATCGCGCGGCGCGCGCCGCTGTCTTGGCGGAGCTGGCAGCGCAGCGAGGATTATTATTCCGAAGGTCAGCTCATCTGGCTGGATGCCGATACGCTGATCCGCCAGCTTTCCGGCGGCAAGCATTCGCTGGACGATGTGGCGCGCCATTTCTTCGGCACCAATGACGGCAGCTTCATCACCAGCACGTACGAGTTCGACGACGTGGTGAAGGCGCTGAACGACATCCAGCCCTATGACTGGGCGACGTTCCTGCGCAAGCGGCTGGACGAGACCTCGGAGCACGCACCGCTGGACGGGTTCACGCGCGGTGGGTACCGGCTGGTCTATACCGATCAGCCCAACAAATATGTCGGGTCGTTCGCCAGCGTGCGGCATGTGGAGGATTTCGCCTTCTCGCTGGGGCTTACCATCGGCAAGGGCGGCACGCTGGGCAATGTGGAATGGGGCAGCCCTGCCTGGCAGGCCGGCATAACCCGCGATGCGAAGGTGATCGCGGTGAATGGCGAGGCGTATGACCCCGACGTGCTGCGCGAGGCGATCGTCGAAGCGAAGGACGCGCATGCCGCGCCGATCGCGCTGCTGTTGCAGGAAGGCGATCGGTATGTGACGGTCTCGGTCCCGTATCATGGCGGGCTGCGCTATCCGCATCTGGAGCGGGTGGAGGGCAAGCCGGACATGCTGGCCGCTATCCTGGCGCCGCGTCACTGAGGACTGGAGGGGGGAGGCTGATGCGCGTGCGTTTCGGCTTCCCGCCGCCGGGTGGGGCTAGCGGATTCTGACATGCGTCCGACCCTGGCCTCGGTCGTTCTGGTTGCCGATCTGACGGGAACCTTGGTGTTCGCCGCCGAAGGCGCGATGGTGGCGTCCGCGCGCCATCTCGATCTGTTCGGCATCATGGTGCTGGCCTGCGTGGTCGCGTTGGGCGGCGGCATGATCCGCGACGTGCTGATCGGTGCCGTGCCGCCCAGTGCGATCCGCGACTGGCGCTATCCGGCGCTGGCCTTCCTGACCGGGTTGATGGTGTTTCTCCTCCCGCCCGCGCTACGGCTCGCGCCGGGGGGATCGGTGCTGGCGGTACTGGATGCCGCCGGCCTGTCGCTGTTTGCCGTCGCGGGGGCCGAGAAAGCCCTGTCGCGCGGTGTCGGCGCGCTGGGGGCTGCGCTGATGGGCATGGTAACGGCGGTGGGCGGCGGGGTGATGCGCGACCTGTTGTTGGCGCGTGTGCCGCTGATCCTGGTTTCGGACATCTATGCCACCGCCGCGCTGGCTGGCGCGGCGGTGGTCGTCGCCAGCCGGCGGCTGGCCGTGCCGGTGGCCTGGGGGGCCGTGGCGGGCGGGCTGGTCTGTTTCGGCCTGCGGCTCATGGCCCTGCGGTACGGCTGGAACCTGCCGGGCGTCGCGCGCTGAGGCTGCCTGACGTTTCCGGTCACGATCGGAGCTTTTGAAACAGTCTCTTGTAAATCCAAGCCCGGTGGTATGCTGTCTGCCGCGTGAACAGGCGGGAGAGAGAATGCGACGTCGGACAATGCTGTTGGGGGCGGCGATGCTCCCCGTTCCGGCAAGGGCTTGGGCGTGGGACGGTCGGACGGTGGACGTGCTGTATGCCGGTTCGCTGCTGAAGCTGATGGAACGGGGCGTCGCCCCGGCTTTCGACGCGATCGGCGACGATATCTTTCGCGGCTATGCGGGCCCGTCGGGTGCCCTTGTGCATCAGATCCGGGGTGGGCTGCGGCGGGGCGATGTGTTCATCAGCGCCGATCCGGCCCTGAACGGCCGGCTGGGCGACCTGGTGTGCTGGTTTATCATCTTCGCGCGCTCGCCGCTGGTGATCGGGTACAATCCGCAGAGTCCCATCGTCGACGCCTTGCAGACACGGCCCTGGTACGAGGTCCTGCAATTGCCCGGCGTCCGGATCGGCCGGACCGACCCGGCGCTGGACCCGAAAGGGGCGCTGACCGTCCATATGTTGCAGCAGGCCGAAGCGTTCTACCATCAGCCTGGCCTGGCGGCGCGGATCATGGGCTCTGACCGGTCCGGGCAGGTACGGCCGGAGGAGAGCCTGGTCGGGCGCCTGCAATCGGGACAGATCGATGTCGGTTTCTTCTATGCGATGGAAACCGCCGACATGCAGATCCCGAGCATAGAACTGCCGCCGGAACTGGCGCTGGCGGCCCGGTATTCGGTCACGATCCTGAAGGATGCGCCGAACCCCGATGGGGCGGCGCGGTTCGTTGCCTTCCTGCTGGGCAAGGAGGGGAGCGCGGTTCTGCGGCAGCATGGGCTGGAGAAGATGGTGCCGGTTCTTGTGGGAGATGACAGGACGCTGCCCGCGCTGGTGCGGCCGGTCATTCGTCCCTGACGGCGCGCGGCATGCGGCCCATGCCCGGTGCGGTAAAGGGGCTGGCCTGCCTTCTATGCCTGTGGCTGCTGGCACCCTTCGTGGCGGGCATGGTGCGGCTGGGCGACGCAGACTGGGCCGGCGTGGATCGCGCTGGACTGGCCCGGGCCGCCGGCGTGTCGATGGCCAGTGCCGGGGTGGCGACGCTGCTGATCGGGCTGTTCGGCATTCCGCTGGGGTATGTGCTGGCGCGGGGGCGCGGCTGGTGGACGGTGTGGCTGGGCGGGGTGGTGCAGTTGCCGCTCGCCCTGCCGCCGCTGGCCGGCGGCGTGCTGCTGCTGTTTCTGCTGGGTTATGGCGGGCCGCTGGGCGGGCTGGGGCTGAGCGAGCATTTTGCCGGCATCGTCGCGGCCGAGATGTTCGTCGCGGCGCCGTTCCTGATCATCGCCGCCCGTTCGGCCTTCGCGGCGGTCGATCCGGTACTGGAGGACGTGGCGGCGACGTTGGGGCACCGGCCGGGCGCCATCTTCCGCCGGGTGAGCCTGCCGCTGGCGTGGCGGTCGATCCTGGCCGGGCTGGTTATGGCGTGGCTGCGGGCCTTCGGCGAATTCGGCGCGACGGTGATGCTCGCCTATCATCCTTACTCCCTGCCGGTCTTTACCTATGTCGCGTTCGGCGAGGCGGGATTGCCGGCCATGTTGCCGGTACTGGCGCCGACCCTGCTGCTGGCCGGGCTGGCAATGGCGGCGGGGCACTGGCTGACGCGACCCGTCGCCCGTGGTGCCGCGCCCCGCATGGCCACGTTGCCGCTTCTGGCCGCGCGGGAGGGGGTGGAGGCACCACCGCGCCATCTGGCGCTGGCGATCCGCCGTGACCTGCCGGGTTTTACCTTTGACGTGACGCTGGAAAGCCGGGCGCGGCGCATTGCCATCCTCGGGCCATCCGGATCGGGAAAATCGATGACCCTGCGGGCCATCGCGGGGTTGGAGGATGTGGCGGGGACGGTGCGGCTGGATGGAAGCGACCTGTCGCCGCTGCCGCCCGAGCAGCGTGCGGTTGCCTATGTGCCGCAAGGTTATGCCTTGCCGGCGCATCTGACGGTGGCGCGGCAGGTGACGTTCGCGACCGATTGCGTGCCGGAGCGGGCGGCGGCCTGGATGGGCGCGCTGGGGCTTGAGGGTGTGTCGGGGCGATATCCGGCCGAACTCTCCCCCGGCCAGCGTCAGCGGGTGGCCCTGGCGCGGGCATTGTCGCGGTGCCGTGTGGACCTGGTGCTGCTGGACGAACCGTTTTCGGCGCTGGATGCCCCCTTGCGCGCGCGGCTGCGGCGGGAGGTTCTGGCCGTGCTGCGCGGCATGGAGGTGCTGACGGTACTGGTGACCCATGATCCGGCGGAGGCGCTGGCCATGGCGGAGGAACTGGTGCTGCTCGATGCCGGCCGCGTGATCCGTGCCGGACCGACCGCCGATGTGTTCGCCCGGCCGGGCAGCGAACTGGCCGCCCGCCTGCTGGGCGCCGAGGCGATCGGCGACGGGACGATGCTGCCGGACGGACGGATCGACGTGGGGCAGGGCGTGACGCTGCTGGCGCGGCATCCGGACGGGGAGGGAACGGATCTGCCGCCGCCGGGGACGCGGGTGCGCTGGTCGGCGCGGCCCTACCAGATCCGGGTGGCGGACGATGGCGCCTGCCCCGCCCGTATCCTGTGGCGGGGCAAGGTGCGCGACGGCCAGCGCCCGATGGGGCTGCGTCTGGGGGATGCCGAACTGGAGATCGTGGCCGATCCGTCCTGCGCGGCGGATGGCGCGTGCCGGGTGAGCATCGACCCACGCTGTCTTCAGGTGTGGCCGGCGGCCTGATGTCCGGCTCCTGGAGGCGGATCAGATGATGCCGCGGGCCTCGCTGATCGCGGGTTCGTGGATGGCGTCGCGTACGATGTGCAGCGCCCGCTCCAGGGTCGGGCGGTCGTCCGGAGCGCCGAGGCAGATCCTGAGGCCGGACTCGGCGTCACGGGACACGCAGCAGGCTTCGGGCGGCGTGAGGTCCACCCCGGCGCGCAGGGCGTGGTTCAGGGTGCGCTGGGCCGCCAGTGGGGAGAGCGGCACCCAGACATGGGGCGAGCGCGCCGCGCCCGGACTGTCCATGGCAGGCCCCAGGATCTGGCGTGCCATCGCCAGCCGTGCGGCGGCTTCGGCCTGGACCGCGTCGGCGACGGCGTCGGCGGTGCCGTCCGCCACCCAGCGCGCGAAGATCATGCCGCCGAGTGCCGGCGGGCAATAGCCCAGCGCGCGGATGCCGCGCATGATCCGCTCGCGCGCCACATTGGGCGGCAGGGTCACGAACGCCAGGCGGAAGCCTGGACAGACCCCCTTGGAAATGCTGGCGAGATAGACCGTGCGTTCCGGCGCGATGGCGGCGAGCGGCGGCGGTCGGTCGGCCGGATCGGCATAGAGATAGTAGGCGTCGTCTTCGAAGATCGTCAGGTCGTGCTGTCGGGCGACCCGTGCGATGTCCTGCCGCCGGGACAGGCTCATCGTCCGGGTGGTGGGGTTTTGCAGGGTCGGGACCGTGAACAGGACGCGGGCACGGGTTTCGAGCGCGGCGCGTTCCAGCGCGGACGGGATCAGCCCTTCCTCGTCCATCGCCACGCCGCGCAATGTCAGGCCCATATGTTCGGCGGCGGTGCGGGCGCCGTAGAAGGTGGCGGACTCGCACAGCACGGTGTCGCCGGGCCGGCAGAGCGAGGACAGCACCAGCGTGATCGCGTGCTGGCCGCCATTGCACTGGATCAGGTCGGCCGGGTCGCATGCCAGACCGTAGCGGCGCGCCAGCCACGCCGCCCCGGCTTCGCGCACCGAGCGCAGGCCGGTGGCCTGGATATACTGGACGGCGGGTTCCAGTTGCCCGCTGGCGGCCAGATCCGCGACCGCGCGCTCCAGTGCCCGGGACAATCCGACACGCGGCGGGATGTTGCAGCGCAGGTCGATGCCGGTGCCCTGCGGGCCGGTTGCCTTGGCTTCGGAGGCGGAAGCCACCGAGTCGAAGCTGGTAGCGATCGCGATATCGGGGCTCGTTCCACGAATGAAGGAGCCTCGGCCGACATGGGCCAGCAGCAGGCCGCGTCGCTCGGCCTCGGCATAGGCCTTGGTGACGGTACCGACGCTGAGCCCGAGCGTATGGGCCAGGTCGCGCTGGGGCGGCAGGCGACTGCCTGCCGGCAGGATGCCGGCTGCGATATCCCGTTCCAGCGCGTCGGTCAGCCGGGCATAGAGCGGGCCGGGTGAAGGCGGAATGTCGGGGCGCCAGATTTGGGTCATTTGTCCTGCCGTGAACGGTGCGATCGGATTGAACTAGGACAATATAACGATTGACCCTCGATAATCCTAGAACAAAACTACAGAAATGAAGAGGAACGCAATATTGTAATAGTACAATGTGTGGGACGGAGGGCCTCTTCGCGCGTGAGAGAGGACGATTGATGATGGTCATCGCGGCAAAGGAAGCGCGATCCGCCCGGAAGCCGGCCCAGCCAGTCCAGCAGCCTGGGGAGGGCAGGATCTGGTGTCACGTCGAAGCGGCCGGGATCGGGCTGATCATCGCGCTGGGGCTGATCCTGTTACTGACGCTGCATGGAGCGGCGTGATGAATGATCGTGGGAATTCGGAGAAAGAACTGATGACGACATATATCTTTCATCAGGTTGACGTCTTCGCGGCGGCGCCGCTGAAGGGGAATCCTCTGGCCGTCGTCGCGGGGGCTGACGGGCTGGACGACGGGCAGATGGCGGCCTTCGCGAACTGGATGAATCTGAGCGAGACGACCTTCCTGCTCAAGCCCACGCAGCCCGGTGCCGATTACCGGGTGCGGATCTTCACGCCGGAGACGGAGTTGCCGTTCGCCGGTCATCCGACCCTCGGGTCGTGTCATGTCTGGCTGGCCATGGGCGGCGTGCCGCAGGGGCGCGACGTGGTGCAGGAATGCGGCGCCGGCCTGGTGACGGTGCGTCGCGATGCTGACGGATTGGCCTTCGCCGCGCCGCCCCTGCGTCGGGCGGGGCCGGTCGATGCGGCGGATCTGACGGTCGTCACGCGCGGGCTGGGCCTGTCGCCCGATCGGGTGGTCGCCGCGAACTGGGTGGATAACGGCCCCGGCTGGGTCGGCCTGATGCTGGGCGACCGGGAGGAGCTTCTGGCGCTTCGGCCTGATTCCCAGGCGCTGGCGGGCTGGAACGTGGGCGTGGTCGCGCCCTGGAATCCGGAGTGCGATGGGGATGGAGCCAGCTTCGAGGTGCGGGCTTTTATCGGCGGGGCCGCGGTTTTCGAGGACCCGGTGACCGGCAGCCTGAATGCCGGACTGGCGAAGTGGCTGATCGGTACCGGTCTGGCGCCGCAATCCTATATCGCCAGCCAGGGCACGGTGCTGGGGCGGATGGGGCGCGTGCGGGTGGCGCGGGACGAGGCGGGAATCTGGATCGGCGGTGCGACCGTGACCCGGATCAGCGGACAGGTTGCGCTATAGTTTCATGAGAGGGTTTTGGAAAAGATGGCGTCCTGTTCTTTCCTTATTTCGGATCGTGCAGCAGCAGCACGCAGCCGAACAGGATGAACAGGGCGCCGCTGGTGCGCTGCATGCGCCGGCGCCAGGTGGTGCGGGACAGCACCGCCGCCAGCCGGGCGCCGCTGCCGGCATAGACGAGGTACCACAGCACTTCCACCACCGCCGAGGTTGCGATCAGCAGCGCGTATTGCGGAGCCTGCGGGGCGGCGGGATTGACGAATTGCGGCAGGAACGACGCCGCGAAGATGATGGCCTTGGGGTTGCTGGCGCCGACCAGGAACGACGTGCGCAGCGAGCTGTGCCAGGCCAGTGGCGGCAGGGCGGCGCCTTCCGCCTGCGCGGCGGGGGCGTGTGACAGCCAGCCGCGTATGCCAAGCTGGATCAGGTAGAAGGCACCGGCGAATTTCAGGATCGTGAACAACAGGGGCGAGGCCGCCAGCACCGCGCTGAGCCCCAGTGCCGAGGCCGCCATCAGCGCGACCAGCGACAGCAGGCAGCCCGTCATGTCCGGGAGTGCCCGCCGCACCCCGTAGCGGATGCTGGCGGTCATGATATGCGTCATGTTCGGCCCCGGAATGGCCGAAAGCAGGAACACGGCATTGAGGTAGAGCAGCCACGATTGCAGCGTCATGACGGGGAGGGCTCCTATGCCGCGTCGGCGGTCGTGAGCGCGCGCAGGTCGGCGGCGAGCGCATCCACGCGGGCAATCTGCGAATCCCACGCGAACATGAAGCGGGCGCTACCGCCGATGAAGGTATAGAACCGCCAGCCCCGCGCATGCAGCCCTTCGGTCAAGGTCTCCGACAGTTTGAGAAATACGCCGTTGGCTTCGACGGGGAACATGATTTCCACCCCCGGAAGCCCCTCGACCTGCCGGGCGAAATGGCGGGCGCAGGCATTGGCGTGGGCGGCATGCGTGCGCCAGGCGCCGGTTTCGAACATCACGGCCCAGGGCGCCGAGAGGAAGCGCATCTTGGAGGCCAGTTGCCCCGCCTGCTTGCAGCGGTAGTCGAAGCCTTCGGCGAGGGCGCGGTCGAAGAAGATCACGGCTTCGCCGATCGCCATGCCGTTCTTGGTGCCGCCGAAGCTCATGACATCGACACCGGCCCGCCACGTCATTTCGGCCGGGGCGCAGCCCAGGGTTTCGACGGCGTTGGCGAAGCGCGCGCCGTCCATGTGCAGCCGCAGGCCCAGTTCGCGGCAGGTGGCGGAAATCGCGCGGATCTCGTCCAGCGTGTAGACCTGCCCGGTCTCGGTCGGCTGGGTGATGGTGACGGCCTTGGGGCGCGGGAAATGGATGTCGGTGCGGCCCAGCACGAACGCGCGGATCGTCTCGGGCGTCAGCTTGCCGTTGGTGGTGCGGCCGACCAGGATCTTGGCGCCGTTGGAGAAGAATTCCGGCGCGCCGCATTCGTCAGTTTCGACATGGGCGATATCGGCGGCGATGATGCTTTCGTAGGACTGGCAGAGCGATGCCAGCGCCAGCGAATTGGCCGCCGTGCCGTTAAAGACGAAGAACAGTTCGCAATCGGTCTCGAATGTCCGGCGGAAGGCGTCGGCGGCGCGCAGCGTCCACGGATCGTCGCCATAGGCGGTGGCCGAGCCGCGATTGGCTTCTTCCATCGCCCGCAGGGCTTCGGGACAGATGCCGGCGTAATTGTCGCTGGCGAATTGCTGGGTGTTGGGCATCGCGGTTGCGGCCTTTCCTCGCTTGCTACAGGCACCACGAGGATCGATGACAGTGAGGTAGCGGTCCGTTTTTTGCCGGATCGGCCACATCTTCCCATAACGGGAACGCCACCTTGCTCGGATGCAGGTTGGTGCCGGGAGGTCCCGGCTCTGGATGCGGCGCGCACCATATCGCAGCGTATCGGCGGCGGCAAGCGAGCCCCCGGCGCATGGCGGGGGGGCGTTTCGACTGGATGGGAAAAGGCGCCCGGCGGTTGGGCCGGGCGCTGCCTGGATCAGGCTTTATAGCGGCTGAGCGCCAGATCCTCGTGCGCGATGTCCGGCTTGCGGCCCGAGAGGATGTCGGCCAGCACCCGGCCCGAGCCGCAGGCCATGGTCCATCCCAGCGTGCCGTGGCCAGTATTGAGATAGAGATTGTCGATTCCGGTCGGGCCGATGATCGGCGTGCCGTCCGGTGTCATGGGGCGCAGGCCGGTCCAGAAGGTGGCGGCCGGTACGTCGCCGCCGCCGGCGAAGAGGTCGGTCAGCGAATGTTCCAGCGTGGCCCGGCGCGGGGCGCGGAGCGTGGTGCTGAAGCCCGCCAGTTCGGCGGTGCCGCCGACGCGGATACGGTCGCCCAGCCGGGTGATGCCGATCTTGTAGGTCTCGTCCATCACTGTGGAAACCGGGGCGCGCGCGGCATCGACGATCGGGGCGGTGATGGAATAGCCCTTCACCGGATAGATCGGCAGGTCGAGCCCCAGGCCGCGCACCATGGCGGGCGAGAAACTGCCCAGCGCCAGCACGTAGGAATCCGCCTCCATCCGGCCCCGACTGGTGTCGATGCCGGCGATGCGGCCCCCCTCGCGCTTCAGGTTGCGGATCGTGGTGTCGTAGAGGAAGGTTACGCCGCGTTCCGCCGCCATCGCGGCAAGGCGCTGGGTGAACATGTGGGCGTCGCCGGTTTCGTCGCCCGGCAGGCGCAGGCCGCCCACGAGCTTGCCCTGCGCCGCTGCCAGGCCGGGTTCGGCCCGTACGCAGCCGGCGGCGTCCAGCAGTTCGTAGGGCACATTGTACTGGTCCAGCACGCGCAGGTCTTCGCCGATATGGTCGAGCTGCTTCTGCTTGCGAAAGACCTGGAGCGTGCCCTGCTGGCGGTCGTCATAGGTGATGCCGGTGCTGGCGCGCAGTTCGGTCATGACGTCGCGGCTGTATTCCGCCAGCCGGACCATGCGGCCCTTGTTGCGGTCGTAGGCGGCGGTGGTGCAGTTGGCCAGCATCTGCGTCAGCCAGCGCCACTGGTGCGGGTCGGCCATCGGGCGGAACACGAACGGACGATGGGCCATCAGCAGCCAGCGCACGGCCTTGAGCGGCACGCCCGGCCCGGCCCAGGGGGACGAATAGCCGGGCGAGACCTGGCCGGCATTGGCGAAGCTGGTTTCCAGCCCCGCCGCCGGCTGGCGGTCGATGACCGTGACCGTGTGTCCGGCCTGCGCGAGGTACCAGGCCGAGGTCACGCCGACCACGCCGCCGCCGAGAATGATGATCTTCATGATGTGTCGTCAGGTCCGCTCAGGAGAGGGAAGAGGCCGCGCCGTCCGCGACATAGGCGCGGTGGTAGCGGTGGCCCAGGGAAGTCAGGATTTCGTAGCCGATGGTGCCGGCGCCACGCGCGACCTCGTCGACCCCGTGCTGCGGTCCCAGCAGGTCGAGCATGGCGCCGGGGGTGGTGAGGGAATCGGGGGCGTCGGTAATGTCGACGGCCATCGAATCCATCGAGATGCGGCCGACGATCGGCAGGGGCTGGGTGCCCAGCCAGGCGCGGCCCTCTCGCGCCGCGTGGCGCATGAAGCCGTCGGCATAGCCGGCGGCGATGGTCGCGATCCGGCGTCTGCTGGTCGGGCGGTAGGTCAGGCCGTAGCCCACACCGTCCCTGGGGCCGACGGTGCGGGTCTGGAGAATGCGTGCCTGCAGGCGCACCACCGGGCGCATGGGGTTGGGCGCGGTGCCGTTGGGTGCCACGCCGTACAGCGCGGCGCCGGGGCGCACCAGGTCGAAATGGAAATCCGGCCCCAGGAAGATGCCTGACGAGGCGGCCAGGCTGAGGGGCGCGGCGGGCAGGCGCGCGCGCATGGCCAGCAGGCGTTCGCGCTGATGGGCGCTGGCCGGGTCGGACGGGTCGTCTGCGCAGGCAAGGTGGCTCATGACCAGGCACCGTTCGATGCCGTGCCAGCCGTCGGGGTCGGCGTCGATCCGCTCCAGATCCTCTTCCGACAGGCCGAAGCGCGACATGCCGGTATCGAACTGCACCGCCGCCGGCAGGGTGCGGCCCAGCCGGTGGGCGAGGGCACGCCAGGCGCCGATCTGCTCGACGCTGTTCAGGACCGGGATCAGGTCGTGATGCACGCAATCGGCCTCGGCCCCGGCCAGCGGGCCGTGCAGGACGAAGACCCGGCTCGCGGGGGCGATATGGGGACGCAGGGCGATGCCCTCGTCGACATGGGCGACGAAGAAGGTGCGTGCGCCCGCCCGTTCCAGCATGGGGGCGACCCGTGCCGCGCCCAGCCCGTAGGCGTCGGCCTTGACCACCGCCGCGCATTCCGCGCCGCTCGCGCGGGCCTGCACCGTGCGGTAATTGGCGCGGATGGCGTCGAGGTCGATCGTCAGGGTCGCGCCGGCCCGGCCACGGGGCCAACTGGCGTCGCACAGAGGGGTGGCGGGGGGAGAGTGGGGCATGGGCGGCGCGGCCTCGACCGATCAGGGCATGGGATGTGCGCCGTCAGCTTAGGCTGGCTTTGGCTGATATTTCCTGCCGAATGACCGCATGATCTGTCGCCGAGGCGCGAAATATGCAACTCTCTGCGCCTGAATGGCATAATCTGCCGGGATGGTTGCTGAAGCATGATAGATTCCGATTCAAAACAAAATATGGACCGGGCGACCGAGGCGATTCTGCGCCATCTGAGCCAGGACGGGCGCATGACCAATGCCGACCTCGCGCAGCGGGTCGGGTTGTCCCCTTCGGCCTGCCTGCGGCGGGTGCGGCAACTGGAGCGGGCCGGGGTGATCCGGGGCTATCGCGCGATCATCGACGAGCGGGGGCGCGAGGGGACGACGATCGTGATCGTGCGGATCACGCTGGACCGGCAGACGGAGGAATGCCTGCGGCGGTTCGAGGCGCGGGTGAAGACATGCCCCGATGTGCGCCAATGTTACCTGATGACGGGCGATGCCGATTACCTGCTGCATGTCGCGGTGCGGGACGCGGCGGATTACGAACGCATCCATAACGAGGAACTTTCGCGCCTGCCGGGCGTGGCCCAGATCCAGAGCAATTTCGCCATTCGTCCCGTGGTCTGGCGATAAAGGAGGGCGCATGTCGGACCAGAGCGAAACCGCCATTCCCGACAGCCATCGGGCCCAGCCGGTGGAACTGGAGCAGGATGATACCGTGCGCCGGGCCGTGGTACGGATCGCCCGCGTCCTGCGCGACCATCTGGAGGCCAATCTGCCGGTGGCGATGGATGGGCGGAATGTGGAGGGCGTGCATCAGGTGCGCGTGGCCCTGCGCCGTTTCCGCGCACTGGTGGGGCTGCTGCGCCGCGATTATCCCAGCGCGACGCTGGACGAGGCGGCGGCGCGGGCGCGCATGCTGGCCCGCGCGGTCGGCGACGCACGGGATTGGGATGTCTTCATGCTGGAAACGCTGCCCGGTCTCAGCCCACTGGGGCGGGCGGGGGTGAATGTTGCCGGGCTTCTCCTGCCGTTGGCCGGGTCTCTGCGCGACGGTGCCTATGCGCGGGTGCGGCAGGTGCTGGGCGGCGAGGATGCCGGGTGGGTCCTGCATCTGATGGGGCACCTGGCCGATGGTGGTCTGTGGGACGAGGCGCGTTCGCCAGCGGGGCTGAGGGCGCTGGAGGAACCGGCGGCCGATTTCGCGGCCCGCCATCTTGGGCGGCTGCATCGCAAGGCGCGGCGCGAGGGGAGGGGGTTCGCGCGACTGACGCCGCCGGAGCGCCATCAGGTACGTCTGGCGCTGAAAAAATTGCGCTATGCGTCGGAATTCTTCGTCACGCTGTATGTGCCGGCACAGAAGGACAGCCGCTATCTGCGGCGTCTGGCGGCGGTGCAGGCGGCCCTGGGGGTGGATAGCGATGTGTTGACCACCGGGCGGTTGCTGGCGCTGTTCGACGGCGCGGCGGGTGGCGAGATGGGCCATGTGGTGGGCGCGGTGACCGGCTTTCTGTGCTGCCGGCAGGATGCGACCCATGAGGCGGCGCACAGGCGGTGGCGCAAGTTTCGCCGCACGCCGGTCTTCTGGGCTTGACGTCGGAAAAGGCGTTCATCGGACTGTCACGAAGTCTTCATCGGGCCGTCGTTGCTTCCGGCCCGGTATCGTGGTCTTGGACCCGCATTCTTACGGACATGCTGCCGCGAGAAGGAGAGCCATGTCATGATCAAATCCGAGATCGTCGAGATCGACGGTGTATTCGTCGGGGTTGTCATCCAGTCCCGTCACGATGGAACGCGCGTCTTTCGTGCCATTCACGAATGGCTGTGTCCGCTGAACGGGCAGATCATGGCATCGCTTCAGGATGCGCGCATGCTGGCGGCCAGCCTGTTCCGCCGGCAGCGGGTCGCGGCACGCGCCGCCGCCTGACGACCGGACTGGAGGCGCGCGCCGGATTACCGCCCGCGCGCCTCTCCGGATGGATGCTCAGGTGCCCTGGACGATGACGACGCGGTAGGACGACCCTTTCCAGCGGTGTTTCACCACCTCCTGGTATGCCGGGCTGTCGTACCAGGCGCGTGCCGCCTCGATATCGGGGAACTCCAGAATCACCACGCCTTCGGGCGGTGTTCCTTCCAGCACCTGCTGGGAACCGTAAGCCGTCAGCACCTTGAGGGGATGCCCTGCGAAGCTCTTGGCGACATCCTGCCCGTAGGCATCGAGCTCCGACTGGTCGGTGGTGGCTTCGCGGGTAAAGACGATATAGGCGGTCATGGCCTGTTTCTCCTGTGGAAAAATGAGTCTGCCATGACGGGTGGTCGCCGGCCACCCGACGTCACGTCATTGTGGTCGGGTGCGCATCCATGGGCACGCTTTCATACGGTTCCCGCGGCGGATCGTCCGGATCGGCAAAAGAGGTGAGGTGTCGGCCGGTCGGCGCGTCGCTCATGGTGTCGATGATGGTATCGAGATCTCGCACCGTGGAAGCCTGATGCCGCAATGCGCGGGCCGGGGAGGCCCGTATGGAAATCCTTCGTGTCGCGCCGGATCGGAAAACGGGCAAGGGAAGAGCGCCGCGCGCATGAGACCTGCGCGATCAATGGCATTACGCAGTATGCGGTTTTGACGCCATTCTCGCTGCGATCATTCATGCAGGGAAGGATTCGCGGCAATGGGCGGGGCTTCGGAGCCGTCGGGGCAGCAGAAGAGAACGGGAAAAAGACTTCTGGCAGCCCATGTGCCGCAGGCGCTGTCCCGTTTGCGGCTTCATCGTGCGCTGGAAGGGCGGAGCGATGACAATATCGTGCGGGTGGGTCATGCCGACAGGGCGTGGTCCGATTTCTATCACCATGCCCTGACGATTCGGTGGAGCAGTTTCTTCTGGTATGCCCTGGCCGGCTATATCGTGGTCAACGCCGCGTTCGCGCTGCTTTACATGATGGTGCCACGGGAGGTTACCGGCACGCGGCCGGGCGTGTTCTGGGATTATTTCTTCTTCAGTATCCAGACCTTTTCCACTGTCGGTTATGGCGTAATGGCTCCGGTGGGCCGGGCGGCGCATGTCATCGCGTCATGCGAACTGCTGGGGGGCATGATCCTGAATGCGGTGGCGACCGGGCTGGTCTTTGCACGGTTCGCCCGCCCACGGGCGCGGCTCATGTTCAGCAACAGTGCCCTGATCCGCAAGGATGGCGATACGGCGCATCTGAGCCTGCGCATCGCCAACCGGCGATTGAGCCCGATCCTGTCGGTGGATGTGGAATTGTTTCTCTCGCGCCTGATCGTCCAGCCGAACGGGCGGCTGGCCCGGCAGTTCGATCCGCTGGTGCTGGTGCAGTCGCATATTCCAGTCCTGCGCTTCGCTTTTTCGCTGATGCATGTCATCGACGCGCACAGCCCGCTGAACGGCCTGACGATCGAGGCATTGCACAAGGAGGAGGCGGAGATCGTCCTGACCGTGACCGGAACCGACGAGGTGTCGGGGCAGAGCGTCTTTGCCCGTACGGCCTACGGCTTCGACCGGGTGCTGTACAATCACCGTTTCGTCGATATCATCGATGCCTCGGCCGACGGGCGGATCACGGTCGATTATACCCGCTTCCATGCGACCGAAGGAGAGTGACGGTCAGAGCGGCTTCCGGTCCCAATGACCATGTGACGACCGGAACCCGTGCGCCCCGTGCCAGCCCGGCGCGAGAGATCAGAGCGTGACGTTCTGGAGCACGTCGAACCCTTCGAAGACCGGCGGGCCGATCGTCAGTTTCTTGCCTTCGCCAGCGGTGGCGTGGGCCTGGCGGAACTGTTCGGATTGCGTCCAGGCGATGAAGGCGTCACAGGATTCCCAGACGGTGTGGGAGGCGTACAGTATGTAGTCGTCGCGCCGGGGCCCCTTGAGGAACTGGAACGAGACGAAGCCCGGAACCGTCTTGAGCAGCACGTCGCGGTCCAGCCAGCGGCGCTGGAAGGCCTCTTCGCATTCGGGGGTGACGCGGAACCGGTTCATGGCGATATACATGATGCGCTCTTTCTTTCGGTCGTGGCCCGGAATTGGGCGAAATCATGCGGAATGACGAACGGACGTCCGGTTTCCACATGGATGCGGAGGCGGAGGGCGGCAATGTCGAACGTCGTCTCCAGCGTGTCCGGCGTCAGGACCTGGGCGGGTGGCCCTTGCGCGCGGGTGCGGCCATGGTGCAGCACGAGGATGCGGTCCGCGCGGCTGGCGGCCCAGTTGAGGTCGTGCAGTACCATCAGGCAACCGCCGCCTTGCCGGGCATGGTCGCGCGCAATGTCCATCACTAGGCGCTGCCTGGCGAGGTCCTGGGCCGAAATCGGTTCGTCGAGCAGCAGGAAGCCGGGACGGCCCGCGTGCATGGATGGGGCGAGCTGGGCGAGCACCCGTGCGAGGTGCGCCCGCTGACGCTCGCCGCCCGAAAGGCTCATGACATCGCGCCCGGCGAATGCCTCCAGGCCGACGCGCCGCAGGGCTTCGCTGGCGATGGCCTCGCGCCGGGCGGGCGGGCAT
>NZ_JBDNXE010000042.1:3993-33005 GCF_047721585.1 Gluconacetobacter sp. | reverse complement strand
GGGTGGGCCTGGCCAAGCTGATGGAGGCTGGGCGGGTCAGGAAGATCATCTGTTCCTTCCCGCGCTCCGCCGGATCGGTGGTGTTCGAGGAACTGTTTCGCGCGGGGAAGCTGGAACTCGAAATCGTGCCCCAGGGCACGCTGGCCGAGCGCATCCGGGCGGCCGGCGCCGGTATCCCGGGCTTCTACACCGCGACGACGGTGGGAACCCTGCTGGCGCAGGGCAAGGAAACCCGGACGTTCGATGGCCGGACCTATGTGCTGGAACATGCGCTGCATGCCGACGCGGCGCTGGTGGAAGCCTGGCGGACGGACCGGATGGGCAACTGCACCTATCGCGAGAGCGGACGCAACTTCAATGCCGTGATGGCGATGGCCGCGCGCATGACCGTGGTCCAGAGCTGCGGCATGGTCGCCGTCGGCGCCCTCGACCCCGAAGCGATCGTGACGCCGGGGATCTTTGTCGATCGGATCGTCGTCGTGCCCGAGGCCGCGAAGGTCGCGGCCGGCGCGGAAGGAGGCGCATGACCATGAGCATCTGCAAACCGCTGTCCCGCAGGGACCTGGCCGCGCGCATCGCCCGTGACATTCCCGAGGGTTGGTACGTCAATCTGGGCATCGGCATCCCGACGCTGATCGCCGATGCGATCCCGGCGGGGCGGGAGGTCATTCTGCATAGCGAGAATGGAATCCTGGGGTTCGGTCCGGCTCCCGCGCCGGAGGCGGTCGACCCCTGGCTGATCAACGCGGGCAAGCAGCATGTGACGCTGAATGCCGGTGGCAGCTTCTTTCATCACGCCGACAGTTTCGCGATGATCCGGGGCGGCCATCTCGATCTCTGCGTGCTGGGGGCGTTCGAGGTCGCCGCCAACGGCGACCTCGCCAACTGGGCGACCTCTGCCGAAGACAGCGCGCCTGCCGTCGGCGGGGCGATGGATCTGGCGGTGGGCACGCCCCGCGTGTGGGTGGCGACCGAACATACGACGCGCGATGGCGCACCGAAGCTGGTGGAACGCTGCACCTATCCGCTGACGGCGCCGGGGGTCGTCACGCGCATCTACACCAACCTCGCCGTCATCGACGTGCGGGATGGCCGTTTCGTCGTAACGGAGATGATCCCGGGCCTGAGCCGCGAGGCCCTTCAGGCCCAGACCGGGGTCGAATTGCACTTCGAGGTGCCGGAATATGCGTGACGCCTATATCTGCGATTTCACACGTAGCCCCATCGGGCGCTATGCTGGCGCGCTGCGTGACATCCGGGCCGACGATCTGGCGGCCCATCCCCTGCGCGTGCTGCGGGAGCGGAACGCATCGGTCGATTGGGACGCGCTCGACGATTGCATCATGGGATGCGCCAACCAGGCCGGCGAGGATAACCGGAACGTCGCGCGCATGGCCGTCCTGCTGGCGGGTTTTCCGGTCGGCACGCCGGGTACCACCATCAACCGGCTCTGCGGTTCGGGCCTCGACGCGGTGGGCCAGGCGGCCCGTGCGATCCGCAGCGGCGAGGCCGACCTGATGCTGGCGGGTGGGGTCGAGAGCATGTCGCGCGCGCCCTTCGTCATGGGCAAGGCGACAGAGGCTTTTTCCCGCGATGCCGCGATCTATGACACCACCATCGGCTGGCGCTTCGTCAACCCGGCCCTGCGCGAGGCATGGGGCTGCGATTCCATGCCGGAGACGGGCGAAAACGTGGCGGCACGCTACGCGATCTCCCGCGCGGATCAGGATGTTTTCGCCCTGGCTTCGCAGCAGAAGGCCGAGCGCGCCCGGCAGGCGGGTTATTTCGCGCGCGAGATCACGCCGCTGACCATTCGGACACGCCGCGCCGAGGTCACGGTGCATGAGGACGAACATCCGCGCCCTGAGACCACCGCCGAAGGGCTGGCCAAGCTGAAAACACCGTTCCGTAAGGAAGGGGGCACCGTCACCGCCGGCAATGCCTCCGGCGTGAACGATGGCGCGGCCGGCCTGCTGCTGGCCAGCGCGGATGGTGCGAAGCGGCACGGCCTGACGCCGCGGGCGCGGGTCGTGGCCATGGCGACGGCGGGAGTCGAACCGGCGGTCATGGGGATCGGTCCGGTCCCGGCCGTCCGTCGCCTGTTGGAAAAGACCGGTCTTTCACTCGACGAGATCGACCTGTTCGAACTGAACGAGGCTTTTGCCAGCCAGTCGCTGGCTGTGCTGCGCGCGCTGGGGCTGCCCGACGATTGCGAGCGGGTCAATCCGCATGGCGGTGCGATCGCGCTGGGGCATCCGCTTGGCATGTCGGGCGCACGGTTGGCGCTGACGGCCGTCAACGGGCTGGAACAGCGCGGTGGCCGCCGGGCGCTCGTGACCATGTGCATCGGGGTCGGGCAGGGTATCGCGGCCATCATCGAGCGGCTATAGGCTGCTTTTCCGGGGTGCTACACCGGTTTTTACGCAGGACTTTCACTCCAACAACAAGAAACGTGAAGAGCGTGGCTCGCATGGCCGGCATCTTCAATGGAGTCCGCAATGTCTGGTTCCGTTTCCTATGAAGCGCGCCCCGGTGCGCCTCTACCGCATCACGATGCACGCGACGCCTCGCTGCTGAACGCCTCCGGGCAGCTCGCTCCTGCCGGTTGGACAGTGATGCGTGCCATCATCATCATGCTGTGTTTCGGCGTGAACATGGTCGATGGCGTCGATGTGCTGATGATTTCCTATGTCGCACCGACATTGTCCAAAAGTCTCGGCCTCAGTGCCGAGCAGCTTGGCATCGTGTTCAGCGCGGGCCTGGCGGGCATGGCCTTGGGCGGACTGCTGATCGCGCCGCTTTCGGACAAGACAGGGCGACGGCCGCTGATCATTTTCTCGGTCGCGCTGATGTCGGTGTGCATGATCGCCAGCGGCTACGCGACCTCATTGGTCGAACTCGCGGTCCTGCGTCTAGGGGTCGGGGCGGGCATCGGCGCTGCCCTGGCCGGGATCGCAACGCTGGCTGCCGAATATGCGCCGCCCAAACATCACGATTTCGCCGTAGCCATGTTGCAGGGTGGTTATCCCATTGCCGCGACCATCACCGGCTTCATCGTAGCACCGCTGATCCATACGTGGAGCTGGAATATTCTTCTGATCGGTGCGGGTCTTTTCTCGGCCTCGGCCCTTCTGCCGTTAATCTTCTTTCTCCCGGAATCCATGGCATTTCTTGCCCAGCGTCAGCCACGTAATGCCCTGCAACGTATCCGGACCATCGAGCGCCGTCTTCATTTGCCGGAAACGGATACGCTGCCCGAACCGGTTCCTCTGGATCGGACGAATGCCGGTGTGGGCGGCCTGTTCCGCGAGGGGCGCATGGTCAGGACGCTCCTGCTCTGGACGTCGATCGTCTGCGGCTTCATGACGCTGTATTTCATCATAAGCTGGATTCCGAAACTCGCCGTCGAGGCCGGTCTGGACATTTCGGACAGCATCTATGCCGGTGCGCTCTATAATATCGGTGCCTTTGTCGGCTGTGCGACGATCGGCATCATCGCGATGCGTCTGACGCTGCATCGCACGATCATGCTCTATCTCCTGATCGCCGCCGTGGCGTTGAGCATCTTCGGATCGATCACGATGTCGGTGACGCAGGTACTGGCGGTCGCTTTCGTCATAGGCATCTTTTTGCAGGGCGGCTTCAACGGCCATTATCCTCTTGCCGCCGGCCTGTATCCGGTCAAGGTCCGGGCGACCGGAATGGGCTGGGCCATGGGGGTCGGCCGGGTCGGTGCCGTGATCGGCCCATTCCTCGGCGGAACCCTGCTGCAACACCATGTGCGTCTTTCGATCATTTTTCAGATATATGCCGTCCCGCTGCTGATCTGCGTAGGCTGTGTCTATGCGATGTCGGTTCTACAGCGTTCGGCTGACAGGGGGGTATGATGAGCTGGCTCTGTGGTCTTGTCGGCGATGGGATCGCCAAATCGCGCAGCCCCGCGATGCATGAGCGCGAAGCGCGCAATCTCGGCATCCCGCTTGTCTATCGGCTGGCCGATACGGCGGCGTGGCGGGGGAATGCCGGGGCGCTTGCGGACATCCTGTGCTGGATGGAACGTTTCGGTTTCAACGGCACGAATGTGACCCACCCATACAAGCAGGCGGTCATCCCGTTGCTCGACACGCTGTCCGATGCCGCGCGCGCGATCGGTGCTGTAAACACCGTGGTCTTCAGGGACGGAAAGCGCATAGGACACAATACCGACTGGTCGGGATACGCGGCGAATTTCCAACGGACCCTGCCCGACGCATCGTTGCGGCGCGTCGGCCAGGTCGGCGCGGGTGGTGCTGCCGCAGCCGTCGCATATGCGCTGCTGTCGATGGGGGCGGCGCGTCTTGACCTCTTCGATGTCGCGACGGAGCGTGCGGCCGCCTTGGGGGACAGGCTGGGTAACCTCTTCCCGGAGGCGCAGGTTACGGTTGCGACCTGTGTTGAGGACGTGATCGCCGAGGCCAGCGGAGTCGTCCAGACCTCGCCGATCGGCATGGACTCCCATCCTGGAACGCCGTTTTCCGCCGACCTGCTCCAGTCCAGGCAATGGTTTTCCGAAGTCATTTATTTCCCGCGCGAGACGGAGCTGCTTGCGGCGGCCCGCGTGAAGGGGTGCCAGACCGTCAGCGGTATCGGCATGGCGGTCTTCCAGGCGGCCGATGCGTTCGAACTGTTCACCGGACTGGTGCCGGACCGCGAGCGGATGCTGAAAGAGTTCGATTGATGGCCCGTGATCTTGCCCTTGCGCATCTCACGACGATCACATTATCGCCACCGGAAATGATCCGTCTCGCGGCGCGAACCGGCTTCCAGGCGGTCGGGTTGCGCCTGATCCGGGTCACGCCGACCAGTCCCGGCTATCCGCTGATGGACGACCCGGCATCAATGCGTGCAACCCGGTCCGCCCTGCGGGAAACCGGTCTGCGCGTTCACGATATCGAGTTCGTCAAAATAGAACCGGGGCTGGATGTCTCGTCCCTGGAGTCCTTCTGTGCGGCCGGTGCCGCATTGGGCGCGTCGCGGATTATCGCGGCGCCCTATGACCCGGATCTCGGCCGGCTGGCCGACCGTTATGCCGCCTTGTGCGCGTTGGCGGCGGGATACGGACTGGGGGTGGTTCTGGAATTCTTTCCCTGGACCGTCGTGCCGGGTCTGGCCGATGCGCTGGAAATCCGTCGCCGGGCGGGGGCGCCGGTCAATGGCGGGGTGCTGGTCGATGCCCTGCATTTCTACCGCTCCGGAAGTCGCCTTGCCGATCTCGATGGGCAGGATGCGTCGGTTCTCCCTTTTCTGCATCTCTGCGACGGACCGGCGCGGGGAGGTGACACGTTGCAGGAGCGTCTGCTCGAAGCCCGGGCCGAGCGGCTGGCACCCGGCGACGGGGCCCTCGCGTTGCCGGCCCTGATCGAGAAAATGCCGGTTGGCATTCCGATAAGCCTTGAGGTACCAATGGACCGGATGACGGCCGAATGCGGTGTGGAAGCAGTTGCACGCCATGTGCATCAGGCCACGATACACCTGCTCGGCAGCCTCGATGGGTCTTCGAGTCCACCTGCGCCGAATTCGACGCCGACATCGTGAAGTCCGTCCTGACGGAAAGCAAGAGGATCAGAAACATGCTGGATTCGATCGCGACCGTATCGCTCAGCGGCACTTTACGCGAGAAACTGGAAGCGATCGCCGATGCCGGCTTCACGGCTGCGGAAATTTTCGAGAACGATTTTGTAGCCTCTGATCTCTCAGCCGTCGATCTGCGCCTGCTGATGATGGATCTGGGCTTACGGAATGTCGTTTATCAGCCTTTCCGCGATTTCGAAGGACTGTCCGGCGACGCGCGTATCCGGGCCTTCGACCGGGCGGAACGTAAATTCGACCTGATGCAAGCGATGGGCACCGACCTGCTCCTTGTCTGTTCCAGCACTCTGGAAGTGGCGAGCGGCGATCATGCACGGATCGTCGCCGATTTCCGCGAATTGGGTGAGCGGGCCGCGACACGGGGGCTGCGCATTGCCTATGAGGCCCTGGCCTGGGGGCGCTACGTCAATGATCACCGGGTGGTGGCGCGGATTGTACAGCAGGTCGGGCTGCCATCGGTCGGGATGGTGCTGGATAGCTTTCATTCGCTTTCGCGAAAAATTCCCGTTTCGTCCTTGGAAAATATTGACCCGCAATCAATTTTCCTGGTGCAGATGGCCGATGCGCCTATCATGGACATGGATCTGCTGCAATGGAGCCGGCATTTTCGATGCATGCCCTTGCAGGGGGGATTGCCCGTTACGGAATGGGTCGCCGCCCTCATGCAGATTGGTTATCAGGGGCCGCTTTCGCTCGAAATCTTCAATGATCGGTTTCGCGCCGGATTGTCCAAGACCATCGCCGTTGATGGCCGCCGGTCGCTGATCGCATTGCGTGACGATGCCAGTAGACTGCTCGGCGAAGATGGGATGTTACCCCCACGCCCTCCGGTCGAACTGACGTTCGTGGAGTTCTCCGCGGCGCAGGATGCCGAGGGCGTTGTCGAAGGCATGTTGCAAGCTATTGGTTTGCGAAAAGTGGGCCGTCATCGCCATCGTGCCGTCGATTTGTGGCAGGGAAGCGAGAACACGCATGTCGTGGTGAACCGCGAAAGCCATTCCCTGGCGGGCAGCTTTGGCCTGATGCATGGGCAGGGGATTTGTGCGATCGGCGTAAGGGTTCCGAACCGTGCCGATGCAGCCCAGAGGGCGAAGGCTCTGGGTATGTCCATTCTTGAAGACCCTGCGGACAATCTTTCCCGGCATGCCATTCCGGCCGTTCGTACCGTGGGGGGGAGCCTCGTCTATTTTCTCGATGATGAGGCACTCGACGGGCTGTGGCAGCGGGAATTCGAGATCGAAATGACGCATTTCTCTCCAGTTGCCGGGGGAAGCCTCTTTTTCGATCATCTGGCTACGATCGTCCGATATGACGAGTTTCTGTCCTGGCTATTATTTTGGACCAGTTTGTTCGACTTGCGAGCGTGTCAGGAAGTCGATCTGATCGATCCGGGTGGTGTCGTGCAGAGCCAGGCTCTGGAGAATAACGATGGGTCTCTACGCCTGACATTGAACGGCGCATTGGGGACGCGTACGCTGGCTTCACGCTTCGAACGTCATTTCCTCGGTTCCGGCTATCAGCATCTGGCATTGCGGACGGACGATATTTTTGCCTGCGCTATCCGCATGAAGCGGGCTGGACTGCCGATCCTGGTCATCGCCCGGAATTATTATGACGATCTACAGGCGCGTTTCGGCCTGGATGATGCCTTTGTCGCTCGTCTTGCCGCGCATAATATCCTCTATGATCGTGATGCGGGGGGAGGTGAGTTCTTTCAGGTCTTCTCACGGGCTATTGATCGCATATTCTTTTTTGAAATTGTACAGAGAGAAAATTCATATAACGGATATGGGGCTGCTAATACGCAAGTACGGCTTACAGCCCAGCGTCGTGCCGGGTATGCGTCGAATACGGACTGGTTTCCAATATAATCACATCTATTTATAATAATGGATTTTTATATATTGGGGCCTGTTATGGCTTGATCCAGTCTGCTGCGGTAGCGATGTAGAGGGTTCGAAACCCCCCCTGGTTGTTAACTGTTGGCTGTGAGTCCATCCCTGCTGCGATGATTGGGGGAATGGCTCATGAAGCAGGCGGGTTTCTTTGATGCTGACGAGCGCCTTGCCCGGTGAAGCGGGCTGGGCGATCAGCTCGAAGCGTTTTCCCGGACTGTGGATTTTGAGGCGTTCTCTCCGACGAGCGAACGGGTATCTGATCAACGACCGACAGCCCTCCCTCACGCTTCCACGCAGATCCTGTCCCGTCCGGTATTCTTCGCCCGATAGAGCGCGGTATCCGCCCTTTGCAGCAGCAGCAGCGCGGTGCTTGGCTCGCCTCGGTGGGAACGCGCCACACCCGCGCTGAAGGTCACCCGCAGAGCGAGCGTGCCGCCCCAGTCCTTTTTCGCATGGAAGGCCGCGCGCAGGCGCATGCACGCGGCCTCGCCCTCTTCCAGCGTGGTTTCCGGCATCAGGAGCGCGAATTCCTCGCCTCCGATGCGGGCGACGATGTCCGGCGTGCGGGTGGAAGCCCGCAATACGTCCGCGATCCCTTGCAGCACTTCGTCTCCCGTCGCGTGGGAGTGTTCGTCGTTGATGCGTTTGAAATGGTCGGCGTCGATCAGGGCCAGGCAGAAATCGGGTCGACCCGCCATGACCCCCTCCAGGGCCGCGGCAAGATGTTCGTTGAAGGCTCGGCGGTTCGGCAGACCCGTCAGCGGGTCTTCCCTGGCCTGTCGGGTCGCGACATCGGCCTGCTGGCGCAGGCGTTCCAGCAGAAGGCTCTTTTCCTGGTCCGCGGCTTGCAGCCGTTCGGCCGTTTGCGTCAGTTCGCCCGTCCGCTCGGCGATGATGCGCGACAGGACACGGGCCTGACGCCGGTAGGAATAGGCAATGCCCAGATAAATCCCGACCAGCAGCACGCTGAACGCCGCGATGGCACCGATCCAGACCCCCCGGCGCTGCCACCACATCGGGTCGACGACGATCGGCACCGCCATGTCGTGCGTGGACCATGCGCCGCCGGGGTGGGCGGCGGAAACGCGCAGTGTGTAATCACCCGGCGGCAGGCCGACCAGCCGGAGGCTGCGCGTGTTGCCTTGCTCCGTCCATGATGGGTCCATGCCTTCCAGCCAGGTTCGGTAAATGATCCGGTCGGGCAGCAGATAGCTCAGTGCCGCGTAGCGCACCGTCAGGCCATGGCCGGCGGGAATGTGAATGGCCGCGCCGTTGGAGGGCGGAGGCAGCGGATTGCCGTCGAGATCAAGCAGGCCGAGCGCCACCGAGGGTGGCGGAGGGCGCATGACGAAGACATGGACCTGCGCCGGGTCGGCATGCGCGACGCCGATGGCGGTGGCGATCCAGATCGTGCCGTCCTGGCGCAGGATCGCCGACGGGGACGCGCTGCCGCTGGCCTGGCTGCTGAGCAGGCCGTCGGCCTCGTCGAAATGCAGAGGGGCCAGATGCTGCGACCGGCCGTCGGCCACGGTCTCGATATCGGAGCGGGCCAGACGCATGATGCCGCGATTGCTCGTCAGCCAGACATGGTCCTGCCGGTCGGGCAGCATGGCAAAGATGGAATCGATGGGCAGTCCCTGCTCGCGCGCCACATGCACCAGCGTGCCGTCGCGGTCGCGATACAGGCCCCGGTCGGTGACGAACCACATATCGCGGCCAAGGGGCGTGAAGCCGAAGATCGTGTGCGCGCCCTGTGGGGCCGTGAAACGAAGCGTCTGGATGGAGGCGTCATGCAGATGGCGCACGCCGTCGAGCGTGCCGATCCACAAATCGTCCGCCTGCGCCCGCAATGCGGTGATCAGGCCATGCGGGGCGCCGGCCCCGTCGAGCGGGCGCGGTGGCCCGTCGCCCACGCGGAAGACGCCGTGCTGCGTACCGACCCAGACGGCCCCGCTTTCGCCGATGCTGATCGCCCGGATATTGCCGGCCGGCAATCCTTCCGCCGCGCCGAAATGGCGGTAGCTGTTGTCCGGCAGGCGCTCGTACAGCCCGTCCGAATAGGTGCCGATCCACAGATCGCCGTCCCTGTCCTCCGCGAGGCTCAGGACGGCCGGCTGATGATCGTGCTCGGCGGTCAGCGGCACCATGGCCATCGTGCCGTCCGGGCCTTCACGCGACAGGCCGGTATCCGTGCCGACCCATAGCCGGCCGTCGTGGTCTTCAAGAACCGATCGGGCGAAATTGTCCGGCAGGCCGTCCTGTCGGGTGAGGGTGCTGAACAGGGCTTCGCGCAGACGGTACAGGCCGCCGTTGGAGCCGATCCACAGGCTGCCCTCACTGTCCTCCATCAGGCTGAGGATGCGCCCCGATGCCGGCGCCATGGTATCGGGCAGGCGTTCGATGCCGGCGGCGGAAAGGCGCAGCAGCCCGTGATCCTCTGTGCCCGCCCACAGCGCGCCGTGGCGGTCTTGAACCAGGGCCGTGATCCGCCCGGTGTCGTGCAGGTCGTATCGCAGGGTGGCGCCGGTCGCGTCGACGCGGAAGATCCGGCTGCCGGCAACGATCCAGAACGTGCCGTCCGGCCCGCGATAAGGCCAGCCCAGCCCGTGCGGCAGGTGCCAGCCGGCCGGGGCGGTGTGGACCTGACCATGGGTATCCTGGACCATGACACCGTCATAAGTGCCCACCCAGAGCGCCCCGCTGCTGTCGAACGCCATCCGGCGATAGACATTCAGCAGCGACGATTTCGGGGACGGCCGGACATAATGGAAGGTGCCATCCGCCGTCATGCTTCCCAGACCGTTGCCCTCATAGAGCAGCCACAGGCGGCCGGTCGGGTCGATCTGCAAGGACTGGACGATGATGGAGGGCGCGCTGGCGGGGTGTGGCCACAGATTCCATGCGCCGTTGGCGTCGCGCCGGCCGATATTGCCCCGGGAATCGCTGAACCACAGATCGCCCGCCGGATCGGTGACGATGGTGCCGATCCCGTTATCGAGCAGCGGAACGCGGCTGCCGCGGTCATAGACGGTGAACTCCATCCCGTCGTAGGAGGCCAGCCCTTCCCAGGTGGCGAACCACAGCCGGCCATCGGGCGTCTGCGCAATGTCGCGGATCGAATTCTGCGGCAGGCCGTCGCGTGTCGACCAGTGATCGATGACGTAATTGGCCAGTGGCGGCGGGGGGGCCGCCCAGGCCCGCGGGGCCAGCCCGGCGATGCCGCAGAGGAGGGCGATCAGCACCAGCCATGGCGGCGCTTTTCCGGCGGAAGAGGAAAAGATGAGCCACCCGGACCCTGATGGCTGCATGGGGCGAAACGTGATGAAATCCATCGCCCTCAGCTCGGGGCGCCGTTCACCATGGGCATCGGGATTCAGTCTCCGCGTCCGGGGTCCGGGATTTGCACTGCTTGCATGGCACACATGTTCCATCATGGACGGGGCGTCAATAGCAGGGCGGTTCCAGCCATGGTCGTGATGAATGCTGGAGCCGCCATGCCGAGCGGTGGCAGCCAATGGCGCAGCTTTCAGGCGGGCGTGAGCGGGCGTGCGGATGCTTCCGTGGTGGTGGAGTGCCCGATTTCACCCAGGACCGCCGCCATCAGGCCGGGGAAGCGTCGGTCCAGCATCTCGCGGCGCAGGCTGTTCATATGCTCCACGCCATGGCTGGCCGTATGCAGCACGCCGGAGGCGCGCAGGATGCGGAAATGATGCGACATGCTCGATTTCGGCCGGCCGAAGCTCAGGTCGCCGCAATTCATGGGCACGGCGCTGGCGGCCAGGGTCCGGACGATGCGCAGGCGATAGGGATCGGACAGCGCATGGAAGATCGCTTCCAGCGACACGGTCTCTTCATCCGGATGAGCATAGCCGCATTCAACTCTTGCCATGGTGCTCACTCTACCCGACATGTCGTTTGTTCGATAAAAGTAGAACAAATCCCTCCCGGACGGGAGGGGCGAGGAAGAGGAAGACCGGATGACTCATCTCTTTACCCCCTACACGCTGGGCGACGTGACCTTGCGCAACCGGATCGCCGTTTCGCCCATGTGCCAGTATATGGCCGAGGACGGCATGGTAAACGACTGGCACCATGTGCATCTGGGCACGCTGGCGCGCGGCGGCGCCGGGCTGGTGGTGGTGGAGGCGGCCGCCGTCTCGCCCGAAGGCCGGATCACGCCCGCCGATGTGGGGATCTGGCGCGACGACCAGGCCGAGGCCCTGGCACCGATCGCTCGTGCCATCACCGAGGCCGGATCGGTACCGGGCATCCAGATCGCCCATGCCGGCCGCAAGGCCAGCGCCAACCGGCCGTGGGAAGGCGATGACCATCTTCCGGAATCCGATCCGCGCGCCTGGCCGACGATCGCGCCTTCGGCCGTGGCGTTCGGCGACAATCTGCCGCGCCAGCCACGAGAGATGACGATCGCGGACATCGAACGGGTGCGGCAGGATTTCGTGTCGGCCACCATCCGCGCGCGCGATGCCGGGTTCAAATGGCTGATGCTGCATTTCGCACATGGATATCTGGCGCAGAGCTTCTTTTCTCCATTCGCCAATCAACGGACGGATGCCTATGGCGGTTCCGCCGAAAACCGGGCGCGCTTCCTGGTCGAAACCCTGCGCGCCGTGCGCGCGGTGTGGCCGGAGAACCTGCCGCTGTCGATCCGGCTGGGGGTGGTCGAATTCGCCGGCGATGACGAGGCGATGTTCGCCGAGGCGCTGGCCATGCTCCGGGTCATGAAACAGGAGGGCCTGGGCTTCGTCGATGTGTCGATCGGCTTCAATACGCCGACGGCGCAGATCCCGTGGGGGCCGGGTTTCCTGGGGGCGATCGCGGGGCAGGTCCGGCGCGAGACCGGTCTGCCGACCGCCACAAGCTGGAACGCCGCCAGCGCGCCGCAGCTTGCCGATGCGATGGTGCGTCAGGACGAGGTCGATCTGGTCATGGTCGGGCGTCCGCTGCTGGCCGATCCGCACTGGCCCTATGCGGCGGCCAAGGCGCTGGGCCGTCAGGACGCCGCCTGGGTGCTGCCGCCGCCCTACGCCCATTGGCTGGCTCGATACCGCTAACAACGCGAGTCCCTGAAAATCAGCGTGCTTTCAGCACGTTGATGCGGAAACGCGGGTGCCTGACGCAACCTGTCGCGGCTGAGGCAGGCACCATCGGCCGGGTGAAGGAAAATACATCCCGATATATCTTGACGTTCCGATATATCTGGATGCATATCGGAATCATGAAATACAGAAACAGACATGACGGCGGTTGCGATCGCCGCTTCTTTTCCGCTGAGGGTTTTTCCGCGTTCTTGGGGCGGGGCCGGCATCACGCCCGGGGCGGTGGTGGCCGCCACGGGGGCCGCAACCGGCTGCTGGATTACGGCGAAATGCGCCTGCTGGTCCTCAGCCTGATCGCCGACAAGCCGACCTATGGCTACGAGCTGATCCGCACCATCGAGGAACGGTTCGGCGGCAGCTACACGCCGAGCCCCGGCGTGATCTACCCGACGCTCACCTGGCTGGATGAAGCGGGCTATGCGCGCCTTGCCGAGGAAGACGGTCGCAAGAGCTATCACATCACCCCGGAAGGCGAGGCGTTCCTGGCCGCGAACCGTGCGGGGCTCGATGAAATTCTCGCTCGCTCGGCCGCCGCCGGCACGGAATGTGGCGGTGGACGCCGGAACATCCCCATGCCGGTGATGCGCGCCATGGAAAACCTGAAGACGGCGCTGCGTCTGCGCCTGCGTAATGGCGGGCTGGACCAGGCGGCGGAACAGAAGATCGCCGACCTGCTCGACACCGTTGCCCGTGAAATCGGGCAGGCGTGAAGGCATGGGGGAGCGGCAGATGACCGAAAGCGAATCGCGTCACGGTCGCGGGGATGGTCCCGTGATTCAGCGGGTGCGGCATGAACTGAAGCGGCGCGATCTGGACGTTGCGGCTGTGGAGCGCCTGACCCCGCACATGATCCGGGTAACGCTGACCGGCGCCGACCTCGACGGCTTCGTCAGCGCGTCGCCTGACGACCACATCAAGATTTTCGTGCCCGGCCTCAACGGCGAAATGACGCGGCGGGATTATACGCCGCGCCGCTACGACCCGCGGGCCGGAACCCTGGTCCTGGATTTCGTGAATCATGATGGCGGTCCCGCCGCCGCCTGGGCGCGGGCTGCCAGGGTCGGAGACAGGCTGGAAATCGCCGGTCCGCGCGGGTCGCAGGTCATCGCCGGCCCGGTGGATGAATGGCTTCTGATCGGCGACGAAACGGCGCTTCCCGCCATCGGCCGACGGGTCGAGGAACTTTCGGCCCATGACCGGGTCACGACGGTGGTGGCCGTGCCGGGCGCCGATGACGAGCAGGCGTTCACGACACCCGCGCGGCATGACGCGCATTGGGTTCATCGGCCCATGGGGGCGGCGGATCAGGCGGGAGGCATCCTCGACGTGCTGGCCGGGATCGAAATCCCGGCCCGCACCTTCGTCTGGGTCGGGGCTGAGGCCAGCGTGGCGAAGGCGGTGCGCCGCTATCTGCTGGAAGAGCGCGCAATCGCCCCGGCATGGCTCAAGGCATCGGGTTATTGGCTCAAGGGAACGGCCGACGCATCGGTGAAGGATGTGGGCGAGGGTGCCTGACCCCAGGCGTTCGCGCGCCGGCCGTGATCAGGCTGTTTTCGTAAGCCGCGCGGATGGCGGTCTGACGGCGGTTTTCCGCGCGTCGGCTCTCCATCCGCGCGGTTTTTCCCTTTGGCTGTTCAGCGCTGATCTTCGCGGATAGGCGGGGTGATCGGCGCGCGGATCAGCAGATAGGGCGGCTGGCGCAGATCCTTGCCGCCGTTGAAGCCCGGCAGACGGTTCCACTGCCCCAGCGTGCAATAGACATGGTCGGCCGTGACGAAGATTCCGTCCGGCCAGACGATGCGCGGGTCGCGCACCACGACCTCGATCGTGCCGTCTTCCGGCAGCCAGCGCATGATGGAATCATGCTCGCTGGCCGTCAGGTAAATCCTGCCCTGGGCGTCGGTTGCTATGCCGTCGGTCATGACCTTCTCGCCGTGATCGGTGACGCCGGCGGCAAGCTGTTCCTCGGTCGCGTCGAAATTCGACAGCAGCGCGGTCGGAATGCTGTAGAGGCGGCGGCTGGTCAGCGGTGAGTAATAAAGCCGCGTGCTGTCCGGGCTGAGGGTGATGCTGTCCACCCCGCCGATCGGAAAGGTCGGGTTCCTGGGGTCGTAGCGCAACGGGCGCCCATCCAGCACCGTCAGGAACCCTTTCTCGGCCTGGGTCGATGGATGATCGGCCAGCACGCGCCGCTGGCGGCCGGTCGCGATATCGACCACGACCAACGCTGGCGAGGTGCCGAAGGAGGAATCCGCGACATACGCCGTGCCCAGCGCGCCGTGCGTCAAATCGACGCGCAGATCGTTCATATGGCTGTCGGGCCGCATGGCCGGCGCCTTCAGCACGATACTGGCAATCAGCTTGTCGGTTGCCGGGTCTATGCCGATCACCTTCGCCGCCCCTGGCGCAATGGGCTGGCCGACGATCTTGCCATCGTCGATCGCCCACAGTCGCCCCTTGCTGTCGGTCGTCATGCCGTGGATCGAGACCAGCCGGTGGTCCGGGCTGGCTGAGGATGGCAGGCTGAGGGCCTTGTCGGGATAGGGCACCAGGACATCGCCCTTCAGTTCGGCGAGCGTGGCCTTGCGGTGGTTCTCGGCATGGCGTGGAAAACCGACGAAGATGCGGTTATCCGGCGTGACGGCAATGCCCGAGGGACCGGGGCCATAGAATTCGGCAACGACTTCCAGCGAACCGGTGGGAACCGTGTCGCCCGACACCGTGCCGGCGCGTGACACGCCGGCCAGAGCGGGCAGAAGGGTCGCACCGGCGGCGGCGGTGAAGAGGTCGCGACGATTCAATGGTCATTTCTCCCTTGGACGCGTTCAGGGCGGCGTGTGCCACGATTGGTCTCTACCCGTCATAAGGTCATGCGCCCGCCGCGCCGAATGAAATGGTTTTTAGATCGGTCCAGTGTTTGCAACCCTGTCCTGCGCAGGCGTCAAAGAAACGAAACAGGATCGATATCGACATCGATCCGCGCGCCGCGTTCCGGCGCTACCCGTTCCAGCCATTGCCGCACGATCGGTTGCAGCGCGATTTCGCGCCGGGCGCGCAGGAGCAGCCGCCTTCGGTGGCGGCCGCGCAGGATGGCCAGCGGTGCCGGCGCCGGGCCGAGAACCTGCAAGCCGTCGCCGCGCGGCGCGCCGGCGCCCAGGGCGCGGGCGGTCGCATCGGCGGCTTCCGGCGTGTCGGCGCTGACGATCAGGGCCGCCAGACGGCCGAACGGGGGCCAGAAGCCGGGGCGGCGCTGCTCGGCTTCCTGCCGCATGAAACTGGCGAAATCGCCCGAGACCAGGGCCTGCATCACCGGGTGCTCGGTGCAATAGCTTTGCAGCAACACGGTGCCGGGCGCCTCGGCGCGGCCGGCGCGGCCCGCGACCTGATGCAGCAATTGCACCGTGCGTTCCGCCGCGCGCAGGTCGCCGCCGCCAAGCCCGAGATCGGCATCGACCACACCGACCAGTGTGAGATGCGGAAAATGCCAGCCCTTGGCGACGATCTGCGTGCCGATTACCAGATCGACCTCGCGCCGGGCGATCTGCGCCACCGCGTCGGCGGTCGCGGCCGGGCCGGGCAGCGTGTCGCTGGCCATCACCAGCAGGCGGGCATCGGGGAAGGTGGCGCGCGCTTCCTCGGTGATGCGCTCCACGCCGGGGCCGATCGGGGTCAGGCTGGCTTCGGCATGGCAGGAGGGGCAGGTGGGCGGCGTGGGCTCCTGATAGCCGCAATGGTGGCAGGTGATGACGCGCCGCGCCCGATGTTCCACCAGCCAGGCGGTGCAGTTGGGGCATTGCAGGCGATGGCCGCAGGTGCGGCACAGCGTCAGCGGCGCATAGCCGCGACGGTTGAGGAACAGCATTGCCTGTTCGCCGCGCGCCATCGTCGCCTGCATCGCCTCGGTCAGCACGGGGGAGAGAAACAGTCCGCGCTCGGGCGGGTGGGCGCGCATGTCGATGGTGCGCACCTCGGGCATCGTGGCCCCGCCATGGCGCGCGGTCAGCGCCAGATGGCGGTAGCGGCCGGCACCGACATTGGCCAGCGTCTCCAGGCTGGGCGTGGCGGAGACCAGCAGGATCGGCGCGCGATCCAGCCGCGCCCGCACCACCGCCATGTCGCGCGCATGGTAGGTCACGCCGTCTTCCTGCTTGAAGGCGCTTTCATGCTCCTCATCGACGATGATCAGCCCAAGTTCAGCAAAGGGCAGGAACAGCGCCGAACGCGCGCCCACCACCACCCGCGCCGTCCCTTCGGCCACCGCGTGCCAGGTCACGCGGCGCAGGCGCGGGCTCAGGTCGGAATGCCATAGCGCGGGCTCGGCGCCGAAACGCCGGGTGAAACGGCCGGTCCATTGTGCCGACAGCGCGATTTCCGGCAGCAGTACCAGCACCTGCCGTCCGCGTTCCAGGCAGGCGGCGATGGCTTCCATATAGATCTCGGTCTTGCCCGATCCGGTGACGCCCTCCAGCAGCGTGACGGAAAACCCACCCGTCCCGGCAAGGTCGCGCAGGCTCTGTGCCGCCTCCTGCTGGCCGTCCCCCAGGGTCGGCGGGCAATGGGCGGGGTCGGGCGCGGCAAACGGTGGCGCGGGCTTCAGCACCACGGCCCGCAGCGCGCCGGCATCGGCCAGGCCGCGCACGACGCTGGTGCCCACACCCGCGCGCCGGGCCAGTTCGGTGCCGGGCAGGGGGCCGTCGCTGGCGGCAATTTCCAGCACCCGGCGGCGGGCCGGGGTCTCGCGCAGGTCGGGCGGCGGTTCGGCGACGGCCCAGCCCGTGGTCGGGGTGACGGGCGCGGTGGCGGCGGTGCGCAGCGCCATGGCCAGCACCATGCCGGGGGGCGAGAGCGTATAGGCCGCGACCCAGTCGACGAAGCGGCGCAGAGCACCGGGCAGGGGCGGCTGGTCCAGCCGGCTGATCACCGGTTTCAGCCGTCCGTCCGCCACGGCTTTCATCGGCGGGGGCGTGAATTCCGGCGGCAGGGCAGGGGTCGGGTCCCACACCACGCCGGTTTCGGTCCGGCGGCCCAGCGGTACGCTGACGATGTCGCCCGGTTGCAGGTCCGTCAGCGCGGGGGGCACGGCGTAGTCGAACGGGCCGGGAAAGGGCAGCGGCAACAGCACCGCGACGCGCGGCCGGCCGGCGCTTTCCGGCTTTCGCACGGGGGGGCGTTTGTTTAGACTCGCATGGACCATGAGGTTTTCTATCGCCCCAGCCGCCCGCTGTCTTGTTCGGCAATCGTCGCCTGCCGCGCGGCTGCCCCGATGACCGGTGCCGAACTGCGCGATGCGTTCCTGGACTGGATGCGCGACGAAAAACGGGCGGCGACGCTGACGCTCACCGCCTATCGGGGCGATCTGGACCGGTTTCTGGCATTTGTCGGCACCCATGTGGGTGGCATGGTGGACCTCGCGGTGCTGGACCGGCTGTCGCTGGCCGACCTGCGCGCCTGGCTGGCGTCGGAACATGCCGGGGCGCAGAAGGCGGCGGCCGGCCGTCACGCCGGCGGAGCCGATCGCGCGGCGCGGACCCGTGCCCGGCGGGTTTCGGCCATGCGCTCCTTCTATCGGTATCTGGCGCGGTATCATGGCGTGACCAATCCGGCGCCGGGTCTGCTGGCGGCCCCCCGTTTCCGCGCCTCGCTGCCGCGTCCGCTGACGACGGACCAGGCGCTGGAGGTGCCCGACGGGCTGGGCGCCATCGCCGCCAGCCCGCTGGCCGAGGAGCGCGACCGGACGCTGTTCCTGCTGCTCTATGGTTGCGGTCTGCGCATTTCCGAAGCGCTGGGGCTGGATATCCGCGATCTCGACCGGGCGCTGTCGGCGGGTGGCACGCTGCTGATCCGTGGCAAGGGCGGGCGGGAGCGGCTGGTGCCGATGGTGCCGGTCGTCGTGCGTGCGCTCACGGACTGGCGGGCCGGGCATCCGGCGCCGCTGCCGGACGCGCCGTTGTTTCCCGGCGTGCGGGGCGGCCGGTTGCAGCCGGCGGTGGCGCAGCGCGCCATGCGGGTGTGGCGCGACATGGCGGGCCTGCCCGACCATGCGACGCCCCATGCGTTGCGGCATTCCTTCGCCACGCATCTGATGGAGGGCGGCGCGGACCTGCGCGTGATCCAGGATCTGCTGGGCCATGTCAGCCTGTCGACGACCCAACGCTATACACTGGCGGACGAAGCGCGGCTGATGCAGGTTTGGGCCGGCGCTCATCCGCGCGCCGCCGGGCACGGCCCGTCCCATGACGCGGAAACAACAACGGGGAAGAACGACCCATGACCATCGCCGCCGAGCGCATGCCGTATCCACCGATCGAGCCCTATCGCACCGGCATTCTGGACACGGGCGACGGGCACAACGTCTATTGGGAACTGTGCGGCAATCCGGACGGGATTCCCGTGGTGTTTCTGCATGGCGGCCCCGGCGGCGGCTGCACCCCGGCGCATCGCCGCCTGTTCGATCCGGCCCGCTATCGCATCCTGCTGTTCGACCAGCGCGGCTGCGGTCGCTCAACGCCCCATGCCGGGCTGGACAACAACACGACCTGGCATCTGGTCGCGGATATCGAGCGCCTGCGCGTGCTGACGGGTGCGGAACGCTGGCTGGTGTTCGGCGGCTCGTGGGGGTCGACGCTGTCCCTGGCTTATGCCGAGACGCACCCCGAGCGGGTGACGGGGCTGATCCTGCGCGGGATCTTCACCCTGCGGCGCGCCGAATTGCTCTGGTATTATCAGGAGGGCGCGTCCTGGCTGTTCCCCGACAAATGGGAGCGGTTCCAGGCGCCGATTCCGGAGGCGGAGCGCGGTGACATGATGGCGGCCTATCGCCGCCGCCTGACCGACCCCGACCGGGCGGTGCGCGTCGAGGCCGCCGTGGCCTGGAGCGTGTGGGAGGGCGAGACGCTGACCCTGCGCCCGGCACCGGCGCTCTCGGCCCAGCACGCCGACGAAGAGTATGCGCTGGCCTTCTCGCGGATCGAGAACCATTATTTCGTCCATGGCGGCTGGCTGGAAGAAGGGCAACTGATCCGCGATGTGGAGCGGATACGGCATATTCCGTCCGTGATCGTGCAGGGCCGTTATGACGCCGCCACCCCGATGCGGACGGCATGGGACCTGCATCGTGCCTGGCCCGAAGCCGATTTCCGTCTGGTGGACGATGCCGGCCATGCCGTTTCGGAACCGGGAATCCAGACCGCGTTGCTGGACGCTACCGACCGTTTTGCCGCCGGAGGCTGACCGCGCGCGTCGGCCGCGCTGGCTGGCGGCGGCGCTGTTGTGCCTGCTGCCGGCCCCCGTGCTCGCTCAGGATGGGACGCTGGCTCAGGATGGGGCGCCCGTGCCCTGTGCCGTCACCCGTATCGCACGGGTGCCGCTGCGCGATGACGGTGGCTATCTGTCGGTGCCGGTTTCGATCGCCGGGCAGACGGCGCAAGGGGCGTACAGCCTCGTGGTCGATACCGGGGCCGAAGGTGGCCTGATCAGTGGTCGGGTGGCCGAGGCATTGGGGCTGTTGATCGATTCCGGGCGGCGTACCGTGCTGTACGGCACCGGAGGCGCCGGGGGGATGGTGCCCAATGTCCTGATCGCCGATCTGCGCCTGACCACGGAAGACGGGCAGGGCCTCGATCTCGGCCCGCTCTCCACGCCGGTAGGCGACCTGCCGGGGCAGCCGATGATCACGCCGCCGGTTGCGGGGCTGCTGGGTGGCGACGTGCTGTCGCATTTCGATCTGGAATTCGATGTCGCCGGGGGCTGGCTGTCGCTGTGGCGCATGCGGGGCGATGACGGCGCGTGCCATGCCGCGCCGGCCTGGCATGGGGCCTACGACACCGTGCCGCTGGTGCGCGACGGCCATCGCGTGGCGGTCGGGGTGGAACTGGACGGACAGGCGCTGACCGCCCTCGTGGATAGCGGCGCGCGCTCGCGCATTCTCTCGACGGATGCGGCGGCACGGGTGGGGGTGTCGGAGGATCGTCTCGCGGTCGATCCGGGGGGCGAGACCAGCGGCGTCGATGGCCGGACGAAATGGTATCACTGGCATCGTTTCGCCAGCCTGCGGATCGGGAACGAGGTGGAGCACGCACCGGTGCTGACGGTCGCGCCGTTGCGGGACAGGGTGGACATGCTGCTGGGGGCGGACTGGTTCGCCCGGCACGATGTCTGGATATCTTATGCCGGTAACCGGATGTTCGTGCGGCCTGCCCGGCGGTAGTGGGTTGCGACGGAGCCGGGCGCCCCGTCGCAACCGGCCGGCATCAGCCCTTCAGGTGGGCGTTGCAGACACTGTAATAGCCGCCGCCCTTCTGGATCCATTTCAGGCCGCCATTGGCGTTGGTCGCCTTGTTGGCCTTGTACTGGTCCAGGCAGGTGTGCATGCGGGCCTTGCCCGCGCTCTCGCTGGCATATTGCGCCGAGACCGCGTTGGGCAGCACCGCGCTGCCGGCGGCAGCGGCGGCCGGCGCGGCAGCCGCAACAGGAGCGGCAGGGGCAGCCGGGGCGGCAGGAGTCGCCGCGGTTGCAGGAGCCGCCGGCGTGGCGGGTGTCGCGGGGGCAGCGGCAGCGGCCTCGGGCGTCGCGCACTGCGCCGCCTTGAACTCCTTGTAGGTCTGGCCCTTGACGGTACCTGCTTTCCGTTCGGCGTTGAATTTCTGGTAGCACGCCTGCGCCGCGCTGACGGCGTGGGCCTGGGGGGCGAGCAGGGGCGCCGCGGGCGCGGCAAGAAGCAGGGCAACGGCAATCCGGCCACGAAGCGCAATAGCCATGGAAGTGCGATCCTTTCCGTTCAGAACGAGCCGGCGGGCATCATGCCGCGACGGGCCATCGGGTCTGCATCCTGTTTCATAACATCATGATCCGAATACGGAAAGAAAAAGGCCGGACCGGGGCAATGCCCGGTCCGGCCTGTTCTGGTCGGCGGAAGAAGAGATGGCGACCGATCAGATAGCGGTCAGATATTGATGCGCTCGCCATGCTGGGTCATGTCCAGCCCTTCCTGTTCGTCGTCACGGCTGACGCGCAGGCCGATGGCGGCGTCGATGATCTTCAGCAGCACGAACGACACCACCGCGCACCAGACGATGGTAACGGCCACCGCCTCGGCCTGAACGCCGAGCTGCTTCAGCGAGCCGCTGATGCCGGCGGGGTTGGCATCGGTGGCCGAGAGCGGACCATAGGCGAACACGCCCGTCAGCAGCGCACCGACGATGCCGCCGATGCCATGCACGCCGAAGGCATCCAGGCTGTCGTCATAGCCCAGCATGTGCTTCAGCGAGGTGGCGGTCCAGAAGCAGATCACCCCGGCCAGCAGGCCGATGATCAGCGCGCTGCCCGGCAGGACGTAACCGGCCGCAGGCGTAATGGCGACCAGCCCGCCCACGGCGCCGGAGATGATGCCCAGCACGGTCGGCTTGCCGGTGCGCGCCCATTCGGCCACCATCCAGCCCACGCCGGCGGCGGCGGCGGCGATCTGCGTCGTGGCCATGGCCATGCCGGCCCGCCCGTTGGCCCCCAGGGCCGAACCGGCATTGAAGCCGAACCAGCCCACCCACAGCAGCGACGCGCCGATGACGGCGTAGGTCAGGTTGAAGGGCGACAGGTCGTCCTGGCCGTAGCCGACGCGCTTGCCCAGCACCAGCGCGGTGACCAGGCCGGCGACGCCGGCATTGATATGCACCACCGTGCCGCCCGCGAAGTCGATGGCGCCCAGCCCGGCGACCCAGCCCAGCGGGCTCCATACCCAGTGGGCGACCGGCGCATAGACCAGCAGCGACCACAGGACGGTGAAGGCACACAGCGCGCTGAACTTCATGCGTTCGGCGAAGGCCCCCGTGATCAGCGCCGGGGTGATGATGGCGAACGTCATCTGGAACATCATGTAGATGCTCTCGGGGATCGTCATCGTCGTGGCGTTGGGGGTGCCCGCGCCCAGCGTGAAGCCGATATCGGCGCCCTTGGCGATATGGGCGCCGATGCCGTTCAGCATGAAGCGCGACAGGTCGCCGATATAGGGCGTGCCGTTGCCGAAGGTCAGGCTGTAGCCGGCCACCATCCACACCACGGTGACGATGCAGCAGATCGCGAACGACTGCATCAGCGTCGCCAGCACGTTCTTGCGGCGGACCATGCCAGCATAGAACAGCGCCAGGCCCGGGATCGTCATCATCAGCACCAGGGCCGTGCTGACCAGCATCCACGCCGTATCGCCGGTGTCGATCGGAGGCGCCGCATCGGCGGCGAATGCCGGAGTGGAGAGGCCGGCCAGGGAAACAGCCGCCACCGCCGCAACGGCGGCCGGCAGGCGGGGCATCGCGCGACAGGCGCTCGGAATGGTCACAGCGCGTCTTCTCCCATTTCCCGCGTGCGGATGCGGATGACGCTGTCCAGACTGGAGACGAAGATCTTGCCGTCGCCGATCTTGCCGGTGTGGGCGGACTGAAGGATCACGTCCACCACCTGGTCCACGATGTCGTCGGAGACCGCGATCTCGATCTTCACCTTGGGCAGGAAGCTGACGTGATATTCCGCGCCGCGATAGATTTCGGTCTGTCCCTTCTGGCGGCCGAATCCCTTCACTTCCGAGACGGTCAGGCCCTGGATGCCCAGGGGCGTCAGGGATTCGCGAACGTCGTCGAGCTTGAAGGGCTTGATGATGGCTGTGACAAGCTTCATCGCGCCACGTCTCCTTGGTTCATTGTTGTAGTCCGTTTTTCCTGATGCGGAATGATGATCCAAATCGCGATTAGGGCAATACAAAAACCGTGCCAAGTACGCGCATGGTTGACGGAGCGCGGTGTCTGGTGTGCCTTGCGCCATTGGTGTGCGGCATGATGTGCCTTAATTATGGGCGCGCGCACCGGAACGGATCATTCTCGCCGCAGGGCCATCGGGCCGGACCGGCTATTGCAGGACCACACTCATGACCGCAGGCACGATGTCCCACCCCCAGACCGGCACCGGGCAGGACGATGTGGATGTCTGCATCGTGGGGGCAGGGCCGGTCGGCGCGACGCTGGCCTGCCGCCTGGCGGTGGCGGGCCTGCGCGTGGCCATCGTCGATCGCGCGGCGCTGCCGCCGATGGAAGACCCGGCCTTCGACGGCCGCGCCTACGCCATCGCCGCCGGCCCACGTCGTCTGCTGGAGGACGCCGGAGTGTGGGGCCTGCTGCCGCTCCAGGCCTGCCCGATCGAGGAAATCCGCGTCTCCGACGGCCGACCCGGCGAGAAGCCTTCGTCCCTGTTCCTGGAATTCGGGCGGCAGGATGCGGAGCAGCCCTTCGGCTGGATGATCGAGGCCCGTGCGCTGCGCGTGGCGCTGAACCGCGCACTCCATGCCCATGACCTGCTCACGGTACTGGCGCCGGACGAGGCAACGATCACCCGCACCGCCGAAGGCGCGCGGGTGCGGATGCAATCGGGCCGCACCTTCGGTGCCCGGCTGATCGTGGCGGCCGAGGGGCGGCGCTCCGCGCTGCGCGATCAGGCGCGGATCGGCATCACCCGGCTGCCCTATCATCAGAGCGGCATCGTCTGCGCCGTGGCGCACGAGCATCCGCATAACAACCGTGCGCTGGAACATTTCCTGCCCGCCGGGCCGTTCGCGCAACTGCCGATGGCCGCGACGCCCGAGCATCCGAACCTCTCCGCCATCGTCTGGTCGGAAAGCGACGCACTGGCGCGGCGCATGGCGGCCTTGCCGCACGATGCCTTCGCGCACGAGATCCAGCGTCGCATGGGCGACTGGCTGGGCCGGGTCACTCCGGTCGGGCGGCGCTGGGTCTACCCGCTGTCGGCGCAATATGCGCAGCGCTATTTCGACACGCGGATGGTGCTGGTGGGCGATGCCGCGCACGGCATCCATCCCATCGCCGGGCAGGGGCTCAATCTGGGCTTCCGCGACGTGGCGGCGCTCTCCGACGTACTGATCGCCGCCCATGCGCGGGGCGAGGATCTGGGTGCCCCGTCCCTGCTGCGCCAGTATCAGGCACGCTGTCGCCCCGCCAACATGCTGATGCTGGCCGCGACCGACATGCTGGAGCGACTGTTCGGCAACGACAATCCCGTGCTGCGCCGCGCCCGGGATCTCGGGCTGGCCGGTGTGCACCGCATGCCCGCCCTGCGGCGGGCCTTCGTCCGCCACGCGATGGGCCTGTAGCGCGTCGCGTCGCAAGGCCGCCTCTGGTCAACGGGGCGGCGCCCTCCCATATCGTTCCTTCCGCTGACAGGACCGGTTTCATGCCTGATATTTCCCCGACTTCGCTGGCCGCGGCCCGCGGCACCCGCGCCGTTGCGGAGCCGACACTGGTTTCCATCGACCAGGAACGGCTGTGGATGGATATCGCGGCGGGCTGCGAGGGCTGTGACGATCCGCTGGTGCGCGGCCTGCTGGCCACCGGCATCCGCAACCACGCCACCTTCGCCAACGGACTGGCCGCGCTGATCGGGCGCAAGCTGGGCGACCGCTCGGTGGCCGATGACGCGCTGTCGGAACTGGTGACCGAGGCGTTCGCCGCCGATCCGCAGATCGTCGCCGCCGCCGCCGCCGATCTGGTGGCGATCCGCGAGCGCGATCCGGCAACGGCGAACTACGCGACGCCGTTCCTGTTCTTCAAGGGCTATCACGCGGTGCAGTGCTATCGCGTGGCCCACTGGCTGTGGAACAACGGCCGGCGTTACCTGGCCCTGCATCTGCAAAGCCGCGCATCGGAACTGTTCGCCGTCGATATCCACCCGGCGGCGCGGCTGGGCCGGCGCATCCTGTTCGATCACGGCACCGGAATCGTGATCGGCGAGACCTCGGTGCTGGAAGACGACGTGTCGCTGCTCCAGGGCGTGACGCTGGGCGGGACCGGCAAGAATGTCGGCGACCGCCACCCCAAGGTGCGGCGCGGCGTACTGATCGGCGCCGGCGCCAAGGTGCTGGGCAATATCGAACTGGGCGAGGGGGCGAAGGTCGGCGCGGGGTCGATCGTGCTGGAATCCGTGCCGCCCTTCACCACCGTCGTCGGCAACCCGGCGCGGCCGGTCGGCACCCGCCACAGCGCCCTGCCGGCCTTCACGATGGACCAGATGCTCCCCCCGATCGACTACATGATCTGACCGGATGATCTGACCGGCTCGGGCCGGACCCGCGCGGGGCCGTTCTGTCACGCGGCGTCTCCACCCGCTGGGGCGATGCGATTCCATGCCCGCTTTCGCTCTGGCGTCAGCGGGCGGGGCCTGCCGATGCGCCAGTGGGCAAACGCGGGTCAGAAATGCAGGTAGGTCCGCTGGACGACCTCCTTCATGGAAAAGAACGTCCTGGTCATCCGGATACCCGGCAGCGAGACCAGCCAGTCGCCATAGATCGCATTGAACTCGTCGATCGACGACGCCCGGATCGTGACCAGATAATCGAATTCACCCGACACGAGGTGACACGAGATCACCAGCGGATGGTCGCGGATCGCGGCCTCGAATTCCGCGAAGGCCAGCTTGTTCAGCCGGTCCAGGCAGACCCCCATGACGATGACGGCGCTGCGTCCGACCGAGGCCGGGCAGATATCGGCCCTGAAGCCGGTGATGATGCCGTCCTCTGTCAGGCGCTGCACGCGCCGGAAACAGGTCGCCGTACTGGTCGCGGCCTGACGCGCCAGATCCGTAATCGATATGCGCCCGTCGACGCTCAGAACACGCAGGATTCGCTTGTCGATTTCGTCTATGTCAAACTGTTTCACTTTTCAGTGATCCGGCCAAAAATGAAAGAATCGTTCATTTTTATCGCTAACATGAGAGCATCCTCATTCGTTTCGTATCAAGAATGAACGCACTGATCATAACGGATTGGATATATTTTGCCCTCCCATTTCGAGGGTCTGATATGCAAAAAAAATATGACTCTGACGTGCAAGCGACGGTTTCCATCCGGATGGACGGAGATCCACGTCCCTTTTACCGCCGTCGCCGGCTGATGTTGGCGACGGCTCTGGGGGCCATGGCCCTGGCGCCCATGGCTCATCCGGATGCCCACGCGCAGGCCAGGCGGCCCAAGCCCGCGCCCGCCGGGCAGACGCCTGCGCGGCATGCGGCGGCCAGGCCCGCGGCGCGCCACGCGCAGGCCGCGGAACCCCGCTCGGCCGAGGCGCTGTCGGTCGTGGGGTCGCACGAGACGTCTCACGGCATGGAGCAGACCATCACGCGCAAGACGCTCAACCGCTTCGTGGCAGGGACCAGTCCGCTCCAGGTCCTCGGGGCGACGACGCCGGGCGTCAGCTTCGCCACGGCGGACGCGCTGGGCCTCGATACCTATGCCAATTCGCTGTATATCCGTGGCTATAACCAGAGCCAGTTGGGCGTCACGCTGGACGGGATTCCACTGGGTGACCAGGGTTTCATCAACACGAACGGCCTGGATATCAACGAGGCCGTGACGCCCGACAACATCGCGCGGATCGACATGTCCCAGGGCGGCGGCGCGCTCGATGTCGCATCGACCGCCAATCTCGGTGGCGCGCTGCAATATTATACGCTGGACCCGCGCGACACGCTGGGGGCCGATGTCTCGCAGACTTTCGGCAGCAACAGCACCTATCGCACGTTCGGCCGCTTCCACAGCGGTGTGCTGAACCAGACCGGCACGAAATTCATGGCGTCCTACGCGCGCACCGACGCGCAGAAATGGAAGGGCCATGGCAACCAGTACGAGCAGCAGGCGAATTTCAAGTTCGTCCAGCCTCTGGGCGATCGCGGGCAGTTGACGGGATTTTTCGACTATTCCCAGTTCAATCAATATAATTATGGGAATATCAGCCTGGAGATCAAACGCAAGCTTGGGTCGAGGACGGATTATTTCTATCCGGACTACAAGGGCGCCTACCTGGCCGCGCAGGGCATCTTTCCCGCCGGATGGGACCAGGTGTCCAGCCCCACCGACATCGCGTATTACGATGCGGCGCAGGACCAGCGGAATTATCTGACCGGGCTGAACGGGAAATACGACCTGACATCACGCCTGCGGCTGAAGAGCGTGCTGTACGCACAGGTCTCCGGCGGAGACTACGAATTCACCAATCCGTACGTGTCGTCGCCCAACGGCGCGCCGATGATCCAGCAGGCCGACCATCAATGGTTCCGCCGTGTCGGCGGTACGCTGGCGCTGCAATACCGGCTGGGCCATCACGACCTGGAATCCGGCGTCTGGTACGAAAACAACGATTTCACCTACGCGCAGCGGCTATACAGCCAGCCCCTTCTGGGCGAGGGCACGCCGCGCAAGGGCACCGGACCCTACAAGGATTCGTTCGCCACGCGCTATGGCGTGCAGATGAACACGAATGCCTTCCAGTACTATCTTCAGGATGCCTGGCACATCCTGCCCACCCTGCGCCTGCATGCGGGGTTCAAGTCGCTGCTGGTCACGACGGCGGGTGGCGCGTTCGAAAACAACGAGACCTATACCGGGCAGAGCATGCTACCCAGCGGCAGCCTGACGACGGCGGGCGCCTTCCTGCCCCATGTCAGCCTGAACTGGACGTTCCTGCAACATCATGAACTGTTCTTCGACGTCTCGCGCAATATGCGCGCCTATTCCTATGGCGGGTGGAACTCGCCGGTTGCCTGGGGCGTCGACAACCAGGCCATTTTCTCGCAGTTGCGCAAGACGCTGAAGCCCGAAAGCACCTGGAACTACCTGATCGGCTACCGTTACAACAGCAGATATGTCGATGGCGTGCTGAACCTGTATCATTCGGATTATTCCAACCGCCTGGCGCCGATCACCAGCGGCACGCTGGTCAATGCCAACCAGACCTTCCTGAATGTCGGGTCGATGGCGATGTGGGGCGTCGATGCCGGGGTCACGGTCCGCCCCCTGCCGCACCTCGAAATCTTCAACAGCATCAGCTACAATCATTCGACCTACGGTCAGGGTATCTATAATGCCGGGACGTATTACGACCTCAAAGGCAAGATGGAGGTCAATTACCCGTCCGTCATGTATAAATCGAACGTAGCCTATACCTACGGGGACGCAACGCTGAACTTCAACGTCTATTACATGGGGCGACGCTACCTGTCCTACATGAACGACACGTCGGTCGACCCGTACTGGAATGCCAACCTGACGGCATCGTACGATTTCAAGCATATCCCGCACGTCGCGGGCCTGAATTTCTCCCTTGGTATCTACAACCTGTTCAATCAGGAATATATCAGCGCGATCGGTGCCAATCCGATTTCGGGCGACCGGCAGTCGATGTTCGCCGGCGCGCCGCGCCAGTTCTTCGGAACGGTACGCGCCCGCTTCTGATGCGCAAGGGGACCGCGCCGCCGCCCGCGGCCGCGCCGCCCCCCCCCCCCCCCCGGCCGGCCCGCCCGGCGGGCCGCGGGCGGCGGGCGAAAA